>JAAYEJ010000012.1 GCA_012728835.1 Candidatus Brocadiaceae bacterium
CAACTGACGGCTCAAGGAGGTCCGAAGTGAAGAAGAAGCGGTTGTCGGAGGAGCAGATCGTCGGCATCCTGCAGGAGGCCGACGAGCCGGGCAAGACGATCGGCGAGGTATGCAGGGCCCACGGCGTCTCGGAGAACACCTTCTACGGTTGGCGCAAGCGCTTCAAGGGGCTCAACGTCCCTGAGGTGCGCACGATGCGCCAGCTCGCCCAGGAGAATGCGCGGCTGAAGAAGCTGCTGGCGTAACCGTTCACGGATTTCCTGAGAATCTGCCCTCGGGGTTTGCGTATCCTGCCGGATCATGGCAGACGCAGCGACATCCGGATGCCCCACCTGCAGGCGGCTCGAAGGCCTTCTGGTCGCTCTGGAAGCACGCGTGACGGAGTTGGAGGCGCACAACGCCTCGCTTGAGTCCGAGATTGCCCGGCTGCGCAAGGACTCCTCCAACTCGCACAAGCCGCCGTCCAGCGATATCGTCAAGCCGCCGGCGCGGCAAGAAGCGGAGGATGGGCGACCAGCCGCGCCATCCGCGACACGAGCGCACGCCCTTTCCGCCCGACCAGATCGACCAGACGCGCGAGTATCGGCTCGAGTGCTGCCCCGACTGCGGAGGGCCGCTCGAAGAGGTACGGCGAGCGGCGCCTGGGTCACCTGCGCGTTCTGTTCGGGATCATCCACCGGCGGGAGAGCATGGCGCCGGACCGGTTCGCGTGCGCCCTGGAGACCCAACGGAAGCTGATCGTGCATGTGGCCACGCATCCGCCGTGGACGAAGGAGGCGCGCAACATGGCCGAGCGGTTCCGTCGACACGGCGAGGCCCACTTCCGGTTCATCACGACGCCGGGCGTGCAGCCGACCAACAACCTTGCCGAGCAGGCGCTGCGGTTTGTGGTGATCGACCGGCGGATGACGCAGGGCACGCAGGGGGAGGCCGGACGGCAATGGTGCGAGCGGTTCTGGACGGTGCGCGCCACCAGCGCCCAGCAGGGCCGCTCTGTCTTCCGATTCCTTCACGACGCCCTCACCGCTTCCCTCACGTGCCAGCCCGCGCCGTCGCTTCTGCCGGCTTGACCGGGAGACCCGTGAACGGTTACCTCCACGCCGACCATCGACTTCTTCTTGTCCTCTCCATCCACCTTGACGCGAATGGTAGTGCCGAGGTGTTCCTCGTGCCCGTTGCCCTGTCGTGCCTTGTTGCTGCCGTTCCTTGGACAGCCTCCAATCATTACCGGGAATCCGGCATGTGTGTATTGTGGCGCTTTCCTTGGAGGGTGTCAAATTATTGCCTGTTCTTTGCCACGCCTGTGCAGAGCAGTAGACGTCGAACTGTCAACGCCGTTGCTTCTGGATCTCTGACAGTCTGAGCCGTTCTGACTTCCGCGTTGACTGGAGGAGAGCGCCTGTCCGCTCGACGCCCTGCATGGAGGCGGCGGCCGCGCAGCCGCTCTGCATGGCCCGTGCACAGGCCCTGCACCGGGGCTGTCGGGGGGCACTCAGCCGGTATAGGCGCGTCCCCGGCCAGACTGCAGTCAGGCGCTTAGCGGGTGTCCGGCGCCCATGCCGGCCGCTGGTCCGCGGGGCGGCCGGCCGATGCAGGGCTTGACGCCGGGTGCGTTGTGAGTTAGCCTGCATCAGGCGGGCGGGCGTGGGGGCCCGCCCGTGAGGCGGCTGGCTCAGGGGGGGACGGCGGAATGGCACGCCTTCAGATCGACATGCTGCCTGTGGGGGATGCGGATGCGTTCGTGGTCGAAGTCCAGACGGACGGGCCGGCCCAGGTCTGCCTGATCGACGGCGGGAAGGACTGGGAAGACGGGGACCGCGTCCTTCGTCAGGTCAACGCCTACTACGGGGGGCGCATCGACCACCTGATTCTGTCCCACCTGGACATCGAGCACGTGGGCGGGCTTCTGCGCATCGTGGAATCGCTCGGCGCCGATCGGATCGGCCGGGCCTGGGTGCACGACCTTTCGCGACACGGCGTCGATGTCGGCAAGACCGTTCAACTGGCCCGGGGGCTGGCCGAGCAGGCGCAGTCGACGCCGGTCAAGGCCGTGGCACGGCACGTGGCCGACTCGGTGGACGCCGCCAGGCGATTGACCGAGATGCTCGGGGAGAAGGGGGTCGCCGTTGCGGAGCCGTTTGCCGACGAGAACTCCCGGATCGGCCCGTTCGAGGTGATCGGACCGACGCGTGCGTTCTTCGAGGAGTCTGTGCGCACCTACGATGACCGACGGGGGCTGGACCGGATGGTCGAGGCGGGCATATCGATGCGCCGCCGCACCACGGTCGGCGCCGGCCCGGCCGAGCCCGATGAGGTGCTGGCGCAGGCCGTCGACAGCCCGGAGTCGCACAAGCAGGCCTCGTTGATCCTCCTGCTGGACTACGAGGGCGACAGGTACCTGTTTGCCGGCGACGCGGGGCGGGAGGCGTTTGCCGCTTGCCCCGACCTGGAGACGGTGCGCGGGCTGCACTGGCTCAAGGTGCCCAACCACGGCAGCAAGCACAATCTGAGCCCTGACCTGCTGGATCTGATGCGGCCGGCGCTGGCCTACATCTCGAGCGCCGGCACGGGCATCAACCCGCACCCGGCGCTGGTGGCCGCCCTGCAGAACCGGGGGGCCACCATCTACTCCACGGCGCGGAGCGGCAACATCTGGCACCGGCGCGGCGACGTGCCGGCGCGGGCGGGGTTCGAGACGCGCCCGCCCATGTGACCTGTCAGCTTGGGCCGTGCGGCGCGGGCTCGACCGCGATGCGTGCCTCCAGGCAGTGGGCGCCGCCCGGGGGGATGGTCACCGCGTCCGTTCCGGCGTTCGCCGTCTCGACGCACACCATGCCGGTGTACTCGTCGTCGCCGAAGTCGGGCATGCGGCGGGCCTTGTCGATCCAGGGGTTCCAGACGACGGTCGAACGGCTGCCGGCCTTGGCGACGCGGATGCGCCGGGCCAGCACCGGGTCCTCGATGGTGCAGGCGGCGTCGGTGTCCAGGTAGAGCCGGTCGACCTCGCGGTCGAAGGTCACGGGGCCCTGCTGGACGCCGCCGTCGGTCCCCGCCTCCCGGTAGCGACAGCCGTTGAGGCCGTGGACGGCGATCCGCGCGACCTCGCCCACGCGGAAGTAGGTGTGCAGCGCGCCGGTGCAGGTGAAGGGCTCCGGGCCCGGGTTGCGGGCGGTCAGCGCCACGTGCAGATCCCGGCCGACGGTGACGGCCATCTCCAGTTCGAAGGCATGGGGCCACAGACGCCGGGTGGCCTCATCGTCCGTCAGGCCCAGACGAAGGCGCGTGTTGCCGCCGTCCAGCGCTTCCGTGCCGAGCACGGACCAGTGTGCCAGGCGGGCGAACCCGTGGAACGGCTTCGCGGGATCCTCGGGGTGTGCGGCGAACCAGGGCCAGCACACGGGGATTCCCCCGCGGATCGGCCGGCCCGATTCGAAGCGGCTGTGCCGGCTCAGCCAGAGGACGGGTTCGGCACCGTGCGGGCGGAAGGACAGCACGTGTCCGCCGGCCAGGCAGACGGAAGCCGCTGCGTCGGCGTTCTCGATCGTGGCGACGGGCAGCCCCCCGGGGCCGGGCTCAAAGCCGAGATGGCCCGGCAGGCCGTAACGCTCGTTGAGCCGGTTCGGGTGGACGTCCTGCGTCACGGCTGCGCCTCCGAGGAAGGGCTGCACGCCCGGGCGGCCCAGAGCATGCCGCGCGTCTGGATGGCGAGCGCCTCCGGCACGTCGAAGTCGGCCGCCACGTGGCCCAGGGAGGAGTAGAAGACGCGTCCCCGGCCCCACATCTTCTTCCATGCGACCGGCACCGTGGCGCCGTTGAACTCGAACGTGGTGGTTGCCAGCACGTGATTGGCGGGGTCGACGTGCATGTAGTACTGCTCGCTGTGCATGTCGAAGTGGTGCAGCCCGGCGGTGATCGGGTCCGCGTGGTCGACGATGTGCACGCGGTAGTCGATGATGCCGTCCGGATGGGCGACCCACTGGCCCCCGACCATGAACTGGTAGTCCGTGTTCTGGCGGAAGGCGTCGCCCATCCCGCCGTGCTGGCCGGCGATGCCCACGCCGCTACGGACGGCCTCGCTGAGGGCCTTCCACTGCTCGCCGGAGATCTGGCTCATCGTCCAGTGGGGCACGATCAGGTCCAGGTCCGTCATGACGTCGGCCTCCAGCAGGGCGTCGAGCGTGTCGGTGCGGATGACGTCGAATCCGTGGCGTTTCAGTTCGCCTTCGAATATCTCCGAGACGGGTCCGGGTTCATGACCGTTCCATCCGCCGTATGTGATCAGCGCCTTCACGGATGTGCACCTCCTTGGGGTGTGCGGTGTTGGCGTCAGTCGGGTTCGATCCGCACGTGCAGGCGGTCGACCGACTCGAAGCCCCGTTCGTTCGTGCGGCGGACGCTCACCAGGTAGTCGCCCGGTTCGGCGAAGCTGTGCGCGGTCACGGCGTAGCCGTCGGGGTTGTGGACGTCGGCGTTGCCGTCGGAGCGCACGGCCACCGTGGCCGAGCCGTCGCCGAAGTCCCAGACCTCCTCACCATGCTGCGTGCGGAAGGACCGGACCTTGAACGTGATCTCCCGACCGGGGTGCAGGGCCAGCGTGGGAGCGTAGGCGGCGTGGATGCCGCTGGGGCCTTGGGCGGGGTCTTCCCGGTTCGCGACCTGGACGACCGCAAATTCGTATTCGACCCGGCCCACGGCGTCGGTCACCTTGACGACCTCGGAGTAGACGCCGGGGCGCGGGTAGGTGCGCTTGACCTTCGCCCCCGTCGCCGTGGAGCCGTCGCTGAACGTCCACTCGAAGCGGAGCGGCAATCCTTCGGCGCTCCACGACATCGAGGCGTCTAGTGTCACGCCGTCGCCGGACCAGATGAAGTGGTGGGGGCGGGCGACGGCGATGAGCTTCGGGGAATGCTCGGCCCGGTAGGCCTGCCAGATGAACGGATAGCCGTAGGCGGCGCCGTATCGGCCGGACGGCTGCGGGCAGGAGATCCCGTAGTGCAGGTGCGACCAGCCGCCGCTGTGGCCTTCCTTGCCCAGCAGCCCCACAACCTGGCCCATCGTCACCGTCTCGCCGAGCTTGAGGGCGGGGTCGATGCTTTTCAGGTGGCTGTGGCGATGGTACCAGCCGCGCCGGTCGAGCAGGTAGACGACGTCGTAGCGGGTCTCTGCGGGCGTGTCCTCATAGCCGGGCAGCATCTGGTCGCCGCAGGAGACGACCAGGGCATCGCTGGCGGCAACGGACTCGACCAGGCCTTCGGCGCCGCCGAAGTCGAGCCCTTCGTGGTAGTAGATGTCCTTGCGGGCGGGGTTCTCCGGGCCGTCCACGAACACGGGCTCGTTGCCCATCTGGGTCTGCGAGGCGAACCAGCGCTGGCGGATGGGGTAGACGAACGTGCCCGGCGTGATCCAGGGCGAGCCGGCCGGCCAGAGG
This sequence comes from Candidatus Brocadiaceae bacterium, assembly GCA_012728835.1. Taxonomy (NCBI): domain Bacteria; kingdom Pseudomonadati; phylum Planctomycetota; class Candidatus Brocadiia; order Candidatus Brocadiales; family Candidatus Brocadiaceae; species Candidatus Brocadiaceae bacterium. The sequence continues at coordinate 5,429 of JAAYEJ010000012.1, forward strand.
CGCAGCCGCGCGTCGCATTCCATGGCCCAGGCGTTGCGGCGGCTGTTGGGCACGTAGCCGCCCGTGACCGGGCAGTCGATCTGAATGCCGCCTGCGGTGACGGGCAGCCGGTAGGTGCCCGAGACGAGGTCGACGGGCGTGCCGTTCACCTGGACGGTCACGACGGCGCGCCGGACGGCATCGTGCAGGTCGTCGCGCGTCTCCACCAGCTTCTGCAGCTTGACGGTGGCCGTGCTGCCGTCGGTCAGCTCGACGGCCTTCTCCTCGCCCAGCATCAGGTCGACCGCTGCGTGCAGCGCCTTCTCGTCTGTCTGCCAGTCCATGACGTGCTCTCCGTGCTTCCCGGGGCCCCGGCGCCCGTGCGCCATTGCCAGGATGATCGTGCCGTCATATCATGTCCGGCGCTCACCTGCAAGGGAGACGAACGAATGGGACGGATACGACGCCTGTTTGCCGACGGGCGGCTGATCGGGGCGGGCCTCTACAGCGACGCGATTGTCGTGGACCTGGGCCCGGTCTACCGCATCACCTTTGCCGGCAAGGCGGCCGACGATCCCGCCAGCGGCGCCGTCATCGGTTACGAAGACCACAACGGCCGCTTCGCCCCGGACGCCCTGGAGCGGCAGGTGGCCGATGTGTTCCGCCAGCTCGAGCGCCTGATGGAGGACGTCGCGCGCGAGATCGGCACGCCGGTGACCGTGGCCGACCTGACGGCGGCGCTGGTGTTCCTCCGGGAGGACTACCCGCGTGCCTTCGCCCGCTTCGACGACGCCTACGCCGCCGAGTTCGAGAAGCGCGGCGTGGCCGACTACCCGATCCGCACGACGGTCATGCGCACGACGTTGCCGCAGCCGGCGGCCCTGGTCGAGATCCAGTTCGAAGCCATGGTGGAGAAATGAACCGCGAATTCTGCGTTGCCGGGCCCGAACGATACGCCGTGCGCGATCTGGACCAGGTGGAGACCCCGCGCCTGCTGCTGTTCGACTGGGCGCTCCGGGCCAACCGCGAGCGGCTGAAGGCCGCCTCGGACGGCTTCCGCCGCGTACGCCTGATGGCCAAGACGATCAAGGCCTCGGCGGTCTTCGAGGAGTACCGACGCGACGGGCTGAGGGCCATGAAGGCCTCGTGCGTCAGCGAGGCGCGCGCCGTGGCCCGGGGCACGGGGATCGCCGACATCCTGGTGGCCTTCCCGCTGCACGGGCCGGCCGTGCGCAGCTTCCTGGCCCTGCGCGCCGAACACCCGGACCGGCGCATCGCGGCCATGGTCTCGAACCGGATCGGCGCCGAAGAACTCTCGCGCGAGGCTGCCGACGACGTGGACGTGTTCCTGGACGTGGACGCCGGCATGCTGCGCACCGGCGTGGCCATCGGGGCCGGCCTGCTGGAGCTGGCGGACCTCGTCGGCCGCCTGCCGCGCCTGCGAGCGGTGGGCCTGCACGTCTACGACGGCCAGGTGCACCACCCGAACGCCGTCGCCGTGCGGCGCTACTCCGAGGCCCTGATGGCGCGCATCGACGAGATGGTCACGGCACTCGGCGGCCCGGACGCCGTCGGCGAGGTCGTCACGTCGTCGTCGGTGACCGCGTTGTCCAACCTGGGCGCACACGCCGCCGGCGGCTACGCCTGGCACCACACCGTCTCGCCGGGCACGACGGTGCTCTGGGACTCGAACTACAACGACCTGATGCCCGGGGAGTTCGACTACGCGGCGGCCGTGGCCGCGCGCGTTGTGGACGCGCGTCCGTATCGGGACGGCTGGATCCTGACCACGGACTGCGGCCACAAGATGGGCGCCAGCACCGACAGCGGCCCGGTGCACGTCCTGAACGTGCGCGGATACCGCGTTTTCGGGGTCAACGAACGGTTCGGCCGCCTGCTCTGGCTCGGGCATGACCGGGCGACCGATGCCGAACTGGACGCCGACCCGAGCGAGCTGCTCGGGCACGTGGTGCTGGTCTTCCCCAATCACGTCTGTCCGACCGTCAACCAGTATGCGTTTGCCCTGCGCGTGCGGGACGGCGCCATCGTCGAGCGGGTGGACATCGATGCACGGGACGGATAGCCCCGCGCGACAGGAGCGAGCTGTGCTGTGCATGCGATCCAAGGCGATGAAGGCCCTTGTGCCGTGGCCGGCGTTCGCCGAACGCCACTGGCGTGACATCCCGAACGCCCCGGGCCTGGGCTGCTTCGGCACGGGGTTTGACGGCTGGGGGGTGCAGACGAATCAGAAGTACCTCGGAGCCTGCGCCGCCCTGGCTGCGGACCCGGACTTCGATGCGGGCGCGTGCGGCATGGACCGCGAGCGGCTGTTCGAACGCGCCCTGAGCGCGCTGCGCTACTCGCTGGCCACGCACAAGAGCGGCAGCCGGCCGCGCACCGACGGGTCGCAGTGGGGATGCACCTGGATCTCCGGGCTCGGCATCGAGCGCATGATGCACGGCATCGAGGCGCTGGAGCCGCGCCTGACCGAGCGCGACCGGGAGGGCCTCCGTCGGGTACTGGTCTCGGAGGCCGAGACCCAGCTCCGGGCCGAGGTCGTCGCCGGCCTCTGGGGGGATTCGGGACGCAACAAGCCCGAGTCCAACATCTGGAACGGCGCCATCCTCGCGCGGGCGGCGCTCATGTACCCTGACCACCCCCATGCGGGGGAGTGGCGCCGGAAGGCGGACGTGTTCCTGCTCAACGGCATCTCGGTGCCCGCCGACGCCGCTGACCCGGCGCTGGGCGACCGGCACGTCGGGGCGAACTTCTTCCCGCACTACGCACTGGACCATCACGCCTACCTCAACGTGGGCTACATGGTCATCTGCCTGAGCAACGTCGCGATGCTCCACTACGGTTTTCGGGCGCGGGGCACGGACGCCCCGGCGTCGCTCTACCACCACGCGGCGGACCTGTGGGCGCTGGTGAGGCGGCTCGTCTTCGCCAACGGACGCCTGCTGCGCATCGGCGGCGACACGCGCCAGCGCTACTGCTACTGCCAGGACTACCTGCTGCCCGCACTCGTCTGGGCGGCCGACCACCTGCGCGATCCGCACGCCCTGATGCTGGCCGAGGGCGCCCTGGACACCATTGCGGTCGAGCAGGGGCACAACGGCGACGGCAGCTTCGTCGGGCGGCGCCTGGGGCACATCGCGCGGACGAACCCCTACTACTACACGCGGCTGGAGTCGGACAAGGCCGTCGTGCTCAGCATGACGGCGCAGTGGGTCCGGCGGTTCGGCATCCGCGCCCCGGCGCCGGACGTGTCTTTCGAGGAGTCGGTCCGGGGCGGCTGGGAGGAGCGCGAGCACGGCGCGGCCTTTCATCGGTGCCCGACGCGCATCGTGAGCTGGAGCTGGCGCGCTGCCGAGCGGCCGCAGGGGCTCTGCCTGCCCCCGGACGGCGCGCACATGGCCGAATGGGAGGAGAACCTGGCCGGCAGGGTGGCCCCGGCCGGCGTTTCGGGGCGGCGCAGGGTGCTCTGGCAATGGGTCCGCTCCTTCGACGGCGGGTTCCTGACGATGGGGAGGGTCAACGAGGGCGCCGATGTCTACCTGGCGGAAGGCTACCGGGCCTCCGATCTGATCGACCACCGCATTGCCTTCGCCGCCCTGCCGGACGGCCACACGGCGGTGCGGCTCGAGCGGGCGGCCATCGGCGGCGTGCGCGTCTACCTGCGCCGCGTCGAGGGCGTCTCGCTGCGGATCGCCAACGACCTGTTCAACGGTATGAGTCGCACCTACTACCATGCGGGAGGCGAGCACGTGTCCGCCCCGCCGCGGGGCGACGACCGTGTGGATTTCCGCTCCGCGTGGGTGAACGTCGAGGACCGACTGGGCCTTGTCGGCGTCTACGGGGCCCCAGGCTGGTCGCTCGTGCGTGAAGCCGAGCGCAGCGGCGGGCACGCCGGCAGCATCTTCAGCGACCGGCTCTGCTATCCGGCGCGGGCCGAGATGCACGACGTCTTCGGGCCGGCCGACGTGCTCGACACCGGCTGCCTGATCGTCGCCTCGGTGGACCGCGCGGCCACGGAGGCGCTCTCCGGGCGGGCGGCCGGGCGCCTGGCCTGCGCCGAGGATCACGGCCGCGCCGTGCTGGTCGAGGGCCGCGACGGTTGCCGCTACCTGCTGGCCGTCAACTTCTCGTCGTCGCTGATGGGGGTGACCCCCGACCTGTCCGGCCCGGCCGAACTCGTCGATCTCTGCACCGGGAGCAGGGTCTCGGCCGACGGCGAGGGCGGGTCGCGTCTGCCCGTGGCGCCGCAGGCGGCGGCTCTGTATCGTGTGGCGGTCTACGGAAAGGACGGACGGTGATGATCATACGCGCTGCGAGATTGGAGGATCTGGACCGGCTCATGGCCCTGCATGAGCGCCTCCAGGTGCATCACGAGTCCGTCGAGCCCCGGATATGGCGGCCCGAGTTCTACGCGATGGCCCAGCGCCGGTCCATTCACGACGAGAACATCCGCTCCGCCAACGGGGCGGTCTACGTGGCCGAGGAGGGGGACGAGATCGTCGGGTTCCTCTCGGGCCGGGTGGAGGAGCGCGAAGGCACGACGCCGGGCGTCGTGGGCTACGTCCAGACGGCGTACATCGGCGAGGAGTGGCGGGGGCGCGGGGTCGGCACGGCGCTGGTCGCGCGGCTGTTCGAGTTCTTCGAGTCGAAGGGCGTCGAGGAGGCGTCGGTCCGTTACGTCCTCGCCAACCGGGGGGCGGCGCAGTTCTGGGAGGGTTTCGGGTTCCTCCCCATGGTCTGCACCGCCAACGCGCGGCTGTCCGAACTGCGCCTGCGGCTGGCAGAGCGAAGCGAACGGGCCGAGCGGCGCCGGAAGGAAGACAAGGGCTGAGGCCGCGCCTCCTCGCCCGGCGGCTCCCGGGCAGGCCGCTCAGAGCACCCCGTGGGCGTAGAGTTCGCTGTAGTAGCCGTGGCGCTCGAGCAGCTCCTCGTGGCGGCCCTCCTCCACAACTCGGCCGCGCCGCAGGACGTAGGTATAGTCCGCCTGCCGGACGGTCGAGAGGCGGTGCGCGATCACCAGCGTCGTGCGGCCGCGGCAGAGTTCCTCCATGGCCGCCCGGATGAGCGTCTCCGACTCGGTGTCCAGCGAGGACGTGGCCTCATCGAAGATCAGGATGGGCGGGTTCTTCAGGAAGACGCGGGCGATCGAGATGCGCTGCTTCTGTCCGCCCGAGAGCCGAACGCCGCGTTCGCCGGTCAGGGTGTCGAACCCGTCGGGCAGCGACACGATGAAGTCGTAGATGTTGGCCGACTTCGCCGCCCGGATCACTTCCTGTTCGGTCGCCTCCGGCCGGCCGAACAGGATGTTCTCGCGGATGGTCGTGTCGAACAGGAAGACGTCCTGCTGGACGAGCCCGATGCTCTCTCGCAGCGATCGCTGCTGCAGGTCCAGCACGTCGATCCCGTCGATGGTGATCCGCCCGCGCGTGCACTCGTAGAAGCGCGGAATGAGTGAGGCCAGGGTGGACTTGCCGGCGCCCGATTCGCCCACCAGGGCGACCGTCCGCCCCTGCGGCAGGCGGATCGAAACGTCCTCGAGGATCCACTCGTCCGAATCGTCGTACCGGAAGCAGACGTCTTCGAACCGCACGTCGCCGCGGATCGCGCTCGGCCGGACCGCCGCCGGCCGATCCACGATGTCCGGCTCGACGTCCATGACCTCCGTGAAGCGTTCGAACGATGCGAGCCCCTGCTGGAACTGCTCGATGAAGTTCACGAACCGGCGCATGGGGTTCATGATGTAGGGCACGTACAGCAGGAACCCGATCAGGTCCGCCAGGTCGATCGTGCCCCCGTGCACGAGGAACACGCCCCCGCCGATGATCACCACCGTGTAGCACTCAATGAAGAACATCATCCCGCTGTGGAAGGCGGCCATCGTGGCGTACATGCCCTCCTTGGCGCAGCGGAACTCGCTGTTGACGCCGCCGAACTTCTCGACTTCGAAGTCCTCGTTCGTGAACGATTTGACCTCGCGGATGCCCTGGATCGAGTTCTCGACGCTGCTGTTGATGTCGGCGATGCGCTCGCGCACCCGGCGAAACGCATTGCGCATCCGCATGCCATAGATATACCCCCAGACGGCCATGAAGGGCAGGGGGATCAGCGCGATCAGCGCCAGCGACCACGAGAACCACCACATCACGACGAAGGCGCCCACAAGGCTCAGCCCGGAGACAATGACGTCCTCCGGGCAGTGATGGGCCATCTCGGCGACGTTGAACAGGTCGTTGGCGATGCGCGAGATCAGGTGGCCCGTCTTCGTGTTGTCGTAGTACTTGAACGACAGCTTCTGGAGGTGGCGGAACAGGTCGGCGCGCATGTCGGCCTCCATGCGCGTGCCCAGCACGTGGCCCCACTTCGTGTTGACGTACGCGGCGATGCTCAGCAGGCCGGTCAGCACGGCTACCGTGCCCAGCACCGTCCAGACTCGGCCCATGCTGCCGGCCGGCAGGTCGTACTTGAGCATGTTGCGGATCAGGAGCGGTATGCACAGCGCCAGCCCCGAGCGGACGAGGGCCGTCCCCATGTCCAGCGCGAAGAGCGCACGGTAGGGCCGGTAGTAGCGGACGAACCGGCGCATCAGATCGGTGTTCCCGGATGCCACGTGGCCAACCTCCCGACGATCCCGGCCGGCGGCGGCCTCTGTCGGACCGTCCCCGCGGTGGTGTCCAGATCGGAGCCCCCTGCACCACCCATTCTATGCAGCGCCCACAGGCCGCGCAACATTCGATGCGACGCCGCACGGGCGGGTGGGCACACGGTGGCTGTCCCCGTTGACGTTCCCCCCAACCGTATGTACGCTGGAGGCGTGCGTTTTCGCGGTGTCGGGAATGCACGATGTTGGGAAGACTGTCCCGGAGTCAACCGGAGCCGCACGGCGCCGGTGCCGCTCGAGGCGTGATATGTTGCCGAAGAGGGTACTCCCCATACCACTCCGGGGTGTGGTGTGGAACTCGGCGGCCTTCTCTGCCGGCGGCCCCGCGTTCGTCCACCATGCGCCATGACGCAACCCGAGGATCGAGCAATGGCCGTACTGACCGCTGATGAGGCCGAAGCCTCTGCCCGAGCGCACGAGCGGGAGACGCCCTCCTGGCCTCGTCTTTGTCTGTCGGCCCGCCAGTGGCTGGTGGCGGCGGCGCTGCTGCTGTCAGTGTTTGCGGTCACGCCGGCGGTCTGGTCCCGGTTCGAGCCGCTCGATCAGGATCCGGACCACCGGATCGCCCGTGCACTGAACACCGATTACTGGCAGATCGGCCGCTACTGCCGGCAGGCCGCCGTGCAGGGCCGGGTCATGCTGCTGGGCGATTCGCTCGTGTGGGGGCAGTACGTCGGCCGGAAGGAGACGCTCGGCCACTATCTGAACCGGATGGCCGGCGAGGCACGGTTCGCCAATCTGGGCCTGGACGGCGGTCACCCGGCTGCCCTGGCCGGGCTGATCGAGTACCACGGCGACGCCATCGCCGGCTGCCGCGTCATCGTCCACTGCAACCCCCTCTGGATGCGTTCCGCACGGCACGACCTCAGCGGGGTCCCGGGCACGAGCGTCCACCATGACCGCCTGGTGCCCCAGTTCGTGCAGCCGCCCCCGGCCTACAGGGCGTCCTGGGCGCACCGGGCCGGCACGGTTCTTGAGCGCGAGGTGCCGTTCTTCGGCTGGGCCCATCACCTGCGCGCGACCCGGCTCGGCCAGGCCGCGCTGCCGATGTGGACGCTCGAAAGCCCCTATCGGCTCCCGCCGGCCGATCCGGGGCAGGGGCCCGGGCACGACGCCGCGTCCCGGCCCGGAGGCGGGCCGGCCCCTCTGGCGATCGCCTGGGTGGACCCGGACGAGTCGTACCAGTGGCGTTCGTTCCGCCGGGCCATCCGGCGGCTGCGTGAGCGCGGCAACGAGGTCTTCGTTGTGCTGGGGCCGATCAACGAGCACGCTCTGGCACCCGAGTGCCGCCGGCGATACGAGGGCCTGCGGGCGGCCATGGCGCTCTGGCTCACCGAGCATTGGGTCCCGCACGCCGTGCCGGCCGCCCTGCCGGCGGAGCTGTATGCCGACGCCGGCCACCCGCTGGCGGAGGGCTACGCGCTGCTGGCGGCGCGACTGTACGACGACGCGGGGTTCAGACGGTTCGTGGGAGCCGACGGGCCGTGAGCGCGGGGCCGTGGTCGGGAGGCCTGCGGCGCGTGCCTGCCGAGGAGCCCGGGCGTGGCCCCCTCGAAGCCCCGAACCCCCGCCTCCCGGACGGGTTGGCTGGTTCGTCGCGATCAAGTAGTGTACCATGCGATGACTGAGCGGCCGGCGCGGGCGCGTGGGCAGGGCGCCGGATGCTGCCTCGCGAGGGAGGGAGTCGGACATGCGGAGTCGCGGAGGTTACGGTTGGGCGGCGCTTGTGTTCTGCCTCTGCCTGGTGCCGCCCGCCCGGGGCGCGCAGAGCGAGTGGACGCCGGAGAAGGTCGCCGAGGCCACGCGCCTGGGCGAGATCACGTTCTTCAGGGAGAAAACGACGCGGGAGACCACCCGGGGGCCCCAGAGGTGGTTCCTGTGGGCGGCAGTGGAGTCCGGTCGGGTGGAGGGGCTGGGGTCCGCGGCCACCGCCCTGCCGACCGCCGAAGCGGCGAGGGATGGCGAACTGGGCCTGCACCTGGACCTGAACATCGCCGGGGAGAACCCGGTCTGGAGCATCCAGATCGCGGCCGAGATCACCCCGCCGATCGCCCACATCGCCCGCACCAAGAACCTGTTCGACGTCTACGCGTACCGGTCGCAGGGGACGCTGGAGTTCGACCTGCGCGGGGAGGCCCGCGGCAAGGGGCTCGCCGTGGCCTTCTACGCACCGAACGAAGGCAGCGTCATGCCGCAGTGGACGCCGCTGGACGCCTACCTGGCCGACACCACCGACTGGCAGCGCGTGGCCGTGCCGGTGCGCGACATGGACCTGAGCGATTCGAGGAACGACCTGCACGTCGCCAGCCGGGTGCTCATCGGCGGGCGCGGCTACGCCGGCCGGCTGCAGATCGATCTGGACAACATCGTGCTGCGTTCGGACGGCCCGGAACCCGAGCGAGGCCCCGTGCGCCTGAACCACGTCGGCTATCTGCCGGCGGCCCCGAAGGTGGCGCTGGTGGCCGGCAGCCGGCTGTTCGACATCGCCGGGCGGCCCTTCACGGTGCGCGCCGTGGGTCAGGACGGCGAGCCCGCCGGCGAGCCCGTGCTGCGCGGCGAGCTGGCCTTCCGCGCGGCATTCGAGCCGCGGACCTACGGCGAGTGGGTCTATGAGGCCGACTTCAGCGCCCTGCGGCGTCCCGGGCGCTACGTCCTCGAGGTGCCCGGGGTGGGGCGTTCGGTGGCCTTCTACGTGCATGAGGCGGTCTACGACTACCTGTACTACCACATGGCGCGCATGTTCATGTACCAGCGCAGCGGCGACTGCGCCCTGCCGGAGACCGTGGCCTTCGAATGGGCACGCGGGCCGTGCTACACGGCCCCGACGCCATTCCAGAGCGACCCGACGAAGACGCGCCGCATCCTGCACGGGTGGATCGACGCCGGCGACGCCCGCGTCTACCCGCACGGGTTCGACGTGGGGTTCCTCATGCAGGGCTGGGAGTTCACGCAGGAGAAGCACTTTGACGGCCAGCTCAACCTGCCTGAGAGCGGCAACGGCATCCCCGACTTCCTGGACGAACTGCGCTGGAAGGTGACCTACTTCCGCGAGATGCAGCTCGACAACGGGGCCGTGCTCGGATACGTTCTGCCGTCGACCCGCAGCGGCAGCAATCCCGATCTGGGCCGCAACAAGGGCTGGGACAACGACCCCGACCCGCGCGTCATCGTGGACCGCATCGACTACGAGCGCAGTGCGCGGCTCGGCGCCGGCATGGCCGGCATGGCGCGGCTGATCCGGCCCTATGATCCGGACGATGCGGCGGCCTTCGGCGCGGCCGCCCGGCGCGCCTGGGACTACGCGCGGCAGAACGAGCCGGCGGAGCGGCCGGGTCGCGCGGCCGGCTGGCACGACGACGTGCTCTGGCTGGCTGTCGAACTCTGGCGGCTTACCGGCGAGGCGGAATACCACGACGTCGTGCGCGAACTCGCCGACACGGCGGGACGGTGGGACAGCAACGCCTGGAAGGACGACTCGGCCCCGCTGGCATGGGTCTCGTATGCGCAGGACGAACGGGCAGACCCGGCCCTGCGGGAGGCCTTCGTGCGGCGCTTCGTCGGCCAGCTCGACGTGCTGTTCGATCTCTCGGCCGGCGACCCCTACCGCATCGCCGTCTGCCCCCACGGGTGGTTCCACTCGCCGCCCCGGCTCGGCCACACGGCCGCGCTGCTGACGATGGCATGGAAGCTCACCGGGCAGGACCGCTACCGCGACCTGGCGCAGGAGTTCGTCGATTACGTCTGCGGGCGGAATATCTACCGCCTGTGCGACGTGACGAACGTGGCCGAGGAGACGTTCAGCACGCCGTTCAACATGTACGAATGGACGCCCGGCCGCACCGCCTGGATGCCGGGCTACGTCTGCTACATGAGCGTCGATCAGGGCGGCAACCTGTCCCGCTTCGCCGCCCGGCGCATGCGCGTGACGCGCTGGAACTGGTACTTCGGCGAGCCGGCGATCGGGATGAACCAGGGGATGGTCATCGCGTGCATGATGCTGATGGAGGGCAGGCGCTACGACGACCTGATTGAGCTGGGGGCGTTCCCGGGCGTCCGGCCCTTCCGGCCGGGCCTGCCGTTCGCGCCCACGCCGGTGGGCGGCTCCTGGGGCGCCGAGCCCGTGGTGCCCGCCCGGATCGAGTGATCGGGCGCGATGGCGGCATCGGCCCCTCGTCCGCTCGCCGATGAACAGGGAAACAGACAAACGGAGAGACGACGGATGAGACGTGTTGATTTGGGGGCGATCGGCGTGTGCGTTGCCGCGATGGGCCTTCTATTCGTGGCCGCCCGGACGGCGGCGCAGGACGCGGGCGACGTGGTGCTGCCGGGCGGGGTGGAGGCAGTCTGGGATATGGAGGCGGCCGATCGTGAAGCCACCGCCACGCGGGAACGGATCTGCATCAACGGCCTGTGGCGTTTCCAGCCGGCCGGGGCCGAGGAGGAGCCCGTGCCGGTGCCCGACTCCGGCTGGGGCTACCTGAAGGTGCCGGGCCCCTGGCCGTCCGGCTCCGATGACTGCCAGGCCGTCTTCCCCGCGCCCCGGTGGGCCCACCTGCTGCCGAATCTGGACGTCGTCTGGCACGAGCGGGACGTGACCGTCCCGGCGGACTGGCAGGGACGCCGCATCGCGCTTCACCTCCAGTGGATCAACTCCTACGCGCGCATCTTCGTCGACGGCCACGAGGCCGGGAGCGTGGTGTTCCCGGGCGGCGAGGCCGACCTGACGGAGTTCGTCACCCCGGGGCGGACGCACCGGCTGGCCCTGCAGGTCACCGCGCGGCGGCTCACGTCGGACCACTCCCGGCCGCTGCCGTCCGAACGCGGCCCGAACCAGGCCGGCGGCGGCCGCAACCGCGGCCTGATCGGCGACGTCTTCCTCGCCGGCACGCCGGCCGGAGCCCGCATTGACGACGTGCGGATCGACACCTCCGTTCGCGAGTGGCGCCTGACGGTCACCGCGCGGCTGGCCGGCCTGCAGGAAGGCGGGCGGTACGCCCTGCGCGCCCGCGTGCTGGACGGCGACCAGGAGGTCCTGGCCGCTCAGAGCGAGCCGTTCACCGCCGGCGACGTGCAGGACGGGCGGTTTGCCTTCAGCGCGCCGTGGCAGGCCCCGAAGCTCTGGGATACCGAGACTCCCGAGAACATCTATCGCATCGGCGTCGAGCTGTGGGATGGTGGGCGGCTGGCGGACGCCTGCCTGCCGGTGCGGTTCGGGTTCCGCGAGTTCTGGGTGGACGGCCGTGACTTCTACCTGAACGGCGTGCGCACGGGCCTGCGGGCTCTGCCCATCGCAGCGGCCCAGACCAGTCCCGCCTACGCCTGCTACGAGGGCGCGCGCGAGATCATCGAGCGCTACCAGTGGCTCGGGTTCAACGCCGCCTACACGCATAACTACGGGTGCACCCCGGGGGCGCACCTGAGCTTCGACGGGTTGCTGAACGCAGCGGACGACACGGGGCTGCTGCTCGCCTTCTCGCTGCCGCACATGAACGCCTACAACTGGTCGGACGACGCGGCGGCCCGCGCCTATGAGCGGCACCTGGAGCACTACGTGCGCCAGGCGCAGAACCACCCCAGCGTCGTCCTCTACAGCCAGAACCACAACTCGATTGCCTCCTCCGCCGACCAGAACCCCCTGGCGCTGCCGCACGGAGAGGCGCTGGAGTCGCATCCGAGGGTCCCGGTCGTCTACGAACGGGAGCATATCCTCCGTCGGTTCGACGGTACCCGGCCCGTCTACAATCACTCCGGCCCCTCCCGCCAAATCACCACGGTCAACTGCTATCTGAACTGGGTGCCGATGCAGGAGCGGGCCGAGTGGTTCCTGCCCTGGTCGGAGGAGGGGGACCGGGCGCTGTTCCTGGTCGAGTACGGCGAGCCGCTTATCTTCAGCTACTCTTCGGTGCGCGCCTCGTGGGCCGACTTCCGGAATCCCAGCCTGCACCAGCACTACTACACCGAATGGGGCGCCCAGCAGTGGGGTGACCGGTCCTTCGACCTGAGCGAGTATGAGAAGGCATGGCTGCGCTGGGAGGCCGGCCGCTGGCGCAGCGGGCAGCCCTTCCTGCGCTGGGACTACCCCATGCGCTATCCCTCGCGGGGAGAGGTCGGCGGGCTCTATGCGAACACCCTGAACCTGCGCGAGGTGCAGGCGGAGTACATCGCCCGGGCGTGGCCGGCATTCCGCACGCTGGGACTGTCCGGCTTCAACATCTGGCACGTCAGCGAGTCGGCCATGCTGACCGGAGACCCCCAGCCCGTCCTTCTGGAGACCGACTGGCGGTCCCTCCAGCGTCCCGGCCTGAGCGTGGACCGCATCCCCGTGTCCGGCGGCCTGACCACCATGCTCGCGGCGGACCGCGGCGACTTCGAACTGAACGTCCGCGGCGAAGCCCTCCTGCGCTACAACCGGCCGCTGCTGGCCTATATCGGCGGCGCCCCGCAGCGCTTCACCGAACGCGGACACAACTTCCTGGCCGGCCAGACAGTGGAGAAGCAGGCCATCGTCGTCAACGACGCGCGCCGGCCCGTGGAGTGTGCCTGTGAGTGGACGGTTGACCTGCCGCAGCCCGTCCGCGGAGCGGCCACCCTGCGCGTCCAGCCGGGCGAGAACGCACGTGCGCCCATCCGGTTCGCGATTCCAGCCGGCGTGGCTCCGGGGTCCTACGAGATCACCATGACCGCCCGCTTCGACACGGGCGAGGTCCAGGACCATGCCTTCACAATCGACGTGATGCCGGCCCCGCAGCCGCCGGTGGTGAGAAGCCGCACCGCCCTGTTCGACCCGCACGGCCGGACGGCGCAGTTGCTCACCGATCTGGGCGTGTCCTTCGACCTCGTGGAGGCCGATGCGGACCTGGCCGGCTACGAGGTGCTCATCCTCGGCAGGCAGGCGCTCAGGGTCGAAGACCCGGCTCCGGACCTCTCCGGCGTGCGGGACGGCCTGCGCGTGGTGGTGTTCGAACAGGAGTTCGCCGCGCTCGAGCGGCGGCTCGGGTTCCGCGTGCAGGAATACGGCCTCAGGCAGGCGTTCGCGCGTGTGGCGGACCATCCCATCCTGGCTGGCCTGCGCAACGAGAACCTGCACGACTGGCACGGCGAAGCCACGCTCGTGCCGCCGTACGTCGAGTCCGAGAGCCCGCGCCGGGACCCCCACATATTGTGGTGCGGCCTGGAGGTGCGGCGGCCCTTCCGTGCCGGCTGTTACGGCAACGTCTCGTCGGTCATGATCCACAAGCCGGCGCGCGGCGACTTCCTGCCGCTCGTCGACGGCGGCTTCGGTCTGCAGTACAGCCCCCTGATGCTCTACCGCGAAGGGCGGGGCGTCGTCGTGTTCTGTCAGATGGACGTGACGGGTCGCAGCCAGGCCGACCCGGCGGCCCGGAGGCTGGCCGCCAATATCCTGTCCTACGTGGACTCCTACGAGCCGCGGCCCGAGCGCCGCGCGCTCTACGCGGGCAACGCAGATGGCCTGCGCTACCTGCAGGCCGCCGGCGCCGACGTCGCTCCTTACGACGGGCAGCCGCCCGACGCCGAACGGGACGTCCTCGTGGTTGCCGGCACCGAACCGGTGCCGCAGGCCGACCGGCTGCGCGCCTGGGTGCAGGCGGGCGGGCGGCTGCTGGCGCTCGGTGCGGACCAGGCGGTGGCCGAATCCGTCCTGCCGTTCCCCATTCGCATCGAGAACGGGGAGCATATCTCCTCCTACTTCGAGCCCGAGCCGGCCGGCTCATTGCTTGCGGGCATCGGGGGCGGCGATCTGCTGAACCGGGACCCGCGCGCCCTGCCCCTGGTGGTCGATGGCGTGCGGCGGATCGGCAACGGCGTGCTGGCCGAGGCGGGGGACGCCCCCGTGGCCTTCTGCCAGATGCTGCCCTGGCAGTTCGACTACGAGGCGCTTCCGAACACGAAGAGGATGTTCCGGCAGTCCGGCTTCGTTCTCAGCCGGCTGCTGGGCAACATGGGCGTGCGGCTGGAGACGCCGCTGCTGGATCGGTTCGGCAGCCCGCTGGTGCTTCCGCCTCAGCCACCGGCCGAGTATACGGAGACCGTGCGGATCGAGCGCGAGGACCGGGCGATCCGCCTGCCCCGTCGCTGGCGGGGGTTGCCGCTTTCGTCGGGAGAGGCGCCCCAGGGCTGGACCGACCCGGGCTTCGATGACACGGCCTGGCGCGACATCGCCGTGCCCGGCACCTGGGAGGACCAGTCCGGGGACCTTGCCGAGTTCGACGGCACCTTCCTCTACCGGGTGCGAGTCAACGTGCCGACGGAGATCGCCGCCGGAGACGCGCTCCTCGTGCTCGGTGCGATCGACGACGAGGACCTCACCTACGTGAACGGCCGCCTGGTCGGCTCCACCACTCAGGAGACGAACCCGCGCGACTACTGGCAGGCAGCGCGACGCTATCGCCTGCCGGCGGGCACGCTCGTGGCCGGCGACAACGTGATCGCCGTCCGGGTCGTGGACCTGCGTCAGTCCGGCGGGATCATGGGGTTCCGGAGCATACCCGACGTGCCGCCCCTGCAGTCGCTCCGGGAGAACCGGCGCTGGCTGGACGGCCTGTACCTGGACGAACCGGATCCGGAGGACGATCCCTACCGTTACTTCCGCTGGTGACGTGCCGACGTGAGACATCTGGGATTGAAGGAGGACGCTGCATGGCGCTCAACGTGGGATTCGGGACGTACGGCATCACCCCGCCGCTCGGCGTCAGGATGGCGGGCTACTTCCAGCGTGTCGGCGTGGCCGAGGACGTGCATGACGAACTGACCGCGCGGTCGATCGCGTTCGAATCGGGGCGGGCGCCGGCGATCCTGTGCGTCGCCGACGTGTGCATGATGCCGCAGTCGTGTGTGGACGGCGTGTGCGGCCATCTGGGCGAGCGCATCGGCGTGCCGCCGGACCGCATCGTCGTGGCCTCGACTCACACCCACTCCGGTCCGGCCCTGCATGGTCCGGGCAGCGCCTACGGGGAGCTGCTCCCGAAGCTGGTCGCCGGCGCCGGCGAACTCGCATGGAAGCGCCGGGCGCCCGCCCGCCTCTCCTACGGCACGACAAAGGCCGAAGGCCTCTGCATCAACCGCCGTTCCCTGCGCGGACCGGTGGACGAGGAGGTCATCTTCCTGACGGTCGAGGACGAGGGCGGGCGGATCGCCGGCGTTCTGTTCGCCTTCAGCCTGCACGGCGTCATCATGGGGCACGTGAACCTCAGCATCTCGGCCGACTACATCGGCGTCGCACGCCGCGTCGTCGAGGCGGCCCTGCCCGGTGCCGCCGTCGTGTTCGGCACCGCGCCGTCGGGCGACGCCAATCCCCTGACGCCCTCCGTGCGCAAGCTCCTGGACGAGCACGGCGAGGCCTGGTACACGGACGATCCGCTGACCGGCATCTACGACCGGAGCAGCGGCACGTTCGAAGAGGTCGAGCTGCTCGGCACGAAGCTGGGGCAAGCGGTCGTGGACGCCCTCGGATCCCGCGAACCCGTGGAGAACGCCGCGGTGCGGACGCGGCGCTGGACTGTGGACGTCGGCGCCGAGGGGGGGATGGAGGTTCCCCTGACGGCGTTCGAACTGGGGGACGTGACGATCGTCTCGTTCCCGGGCGAGCAGTTCGTCGAGACGGGAGCGACCGTCAAGCAGATGCTCCGCAAGGCCGGGCGGCGTCCCATGGTGCTGAGCCACGCGGGCCCGCTGGTCTACGTGCCGCCGAAGTCCGAATGGGCGAAGGGCGGCTACGAGATCGTCCTGGCGCGCCGCCGCAAGCTGGCCCCGGACGCCCAGGAGCGGCTCGTCGACAGCATCCGCCGCGAACTCTCGCTGCCGTGACCGCCGGTCCGGAGGAACGGGCATCGACGAGTCCGGCCGGATCACGGCGAATCTGATCTCGGGGCGCTTCGGCGTTCCCTGTGAGCGCCCGGCGCCGCACGCCTGCACTCAGCGACGCATGGCCGTGTCTACGGAACCTGACGCGCGCGCTCGACCAGGTCTACGGCGCCGGCGCGGAGTTCGTCCGGCGCCGGCATGGCGCCGGCGCGCATGAGCTCGGCGATGGCGCCCATCTCGGCGTCGCGGTAGACGGCACAGGCCGCACGCACCTGGCCGTCGCGAACGTAGTGCACCAGGAAGCCGCTGCCGGAGGCGACGTCGCCGTCCACGATGGTCTCGTCCCATTCCGGCGCGTGGCCCACCCAGGCCAGGTTCACGCCGCCCTGGGCCGTCCAGAAGAAGGGCGTGTCGTCGTAGCGGGCCCGGCGGCCCGCCATGTTCAGGCCCGCCACGCGCCCGAGCTGCATCGCCAGGCGCCAGTGCTCTATACGGACCGGCTCGCCCGTGCGGGGGGCCGGGAAGCGGGCGATGTCGCCGGCCGCCCAGAGGCCGTCCGCAACCTGCATGGCGGCATCGACGGTGACGCTCCCGTCGGCGTTCAACTGCACGCCCCGCAGGTAGTCGGTCACAGGCTCCGCACCGATCCCGACGACGACGAGGTCGGCGGGCAGGCGCTCCCCGCCCCGCAGGACGACCGCCTCCACGTGCCCGTCGCCCTCGAAGCGCTCCGGGGCGCTCCCGAGCCGGAATCGGATGCCGTTCTTCTCCTGAAGCCCCTGCAGCGCCGCCCCCACCTGCCGGCCCAGAACGCGTTCCATGGGCACGGATTCCGGTGCGACGACCGTGACGGTCTTCCCCTCCTCTATCAGGCCGGCTGCGACCTCCATGCCGATGAACCCGCCGCCGACCACGACGATGTCGTTCGCACCGCCGGCCGCCGCGCGGAGCGCCTCGGCGTCGGCCAGGCTGCGCAGCGTCCGGACGCCCGGCAGGTCCATCCCTTCGACGGGCAGACGCCGCGGCCGTGAACCGGTGGCCAGGAGGCACGCGTCGTACCGGATCGACTCGCGCCCGTCCATGGTGACGCGCTGCGCCTGGGGCTCGACGGCGGTGACTTCGCGTTCCGTGAGCAGCTCGACGCCGTGCCGGCGGTAGAAGTCGTCCGGACGGAGGGCCACCGCGGACGGGTCGTCCTTGGACAGGACCCCCTTGCTCAGTTCCGTGCGATCGTAGGGGCCCCGGTCCTCGCGGGTGACCATGACGATGCGCCCCTGGTAGCCGGCCTGCCGGAGCGCCTCGAGGGCCGCGCCGGCGGCCGCGCCGCCGCCGACGATGACGAACGTGCGCCCGTCCGCCTGCGGATCGAACGGTACCGTCTCGGGCAGGCGGTGGGGCGCGGCGTCTTCCGGGATGTCGACGATGACGTCTTCGTCATGGACGCGGACGTCGAACTGCTGGAGGGAATCCATGGCCGGCGGCTGCAGCACGTCCCCCGTGCGGGCGCAGAAGCACGCCTGATGCCACGGGCAGCGCACGTGCCCGCCGTGCAGGACGCCCTCCTCCAGGGGCGCGCCGTGGTGCGTGCACTCCGCGCTCACCGCAGAGAGCCGGCCGCCCTGGTTGACGATCAGGAGTCTCCGCCCGTCCACCTCCACCGCCGCCATCCGTCCGTCCGCGAACTCGTTGCGTCTGCCCACTATGTGTTCGGCCATGAGGCCCCCCCCTGTCCGTTCGCCTCGGTTACCAGTCGACCCGGCGGTTGATGATATTCAGGAACTCGGCCCTGGTGGCCGGGTCCTCGTGGAAGCTGCCCAGCACGGTCGACGTCTGCATCACGCTGCTCTGCTTCTCGACACCGCGCATCATCATGCACAGGTGGCGGCATTCCATGACGACGCCCACCCCCTCGGCCCCGACCGCTTCGCTGATCTCCTGCGCGATGCTCTGTGTGAGCCGCTCCTGGATCTGGAGCCGGCGCGCGTGCACGTCGACCAGCCGCGCCAGCTTGCTGACCCCCAGCACCTGGTCGTGGGCGATGTAGCCGATGTGGCACCGCCCGAAGAACGGCAGCATGTGATGCTCGCACAGGCTGTAGACCTCGATGTCGCGGGCGATGATCATGTTGTTGGTCGTCGAGGCGAACAGCGCGTGGTTGATGACCTCCTTGGGGTCGGCGCGGTATCCGCTCGACAGGAACTCATAGGCTCGGGCCACGCGCATCGGTGTCTTGAGCAGGCCCTCGCGGTCGGGGTCCTCCCCGATCTCGATCAGCAGCTCCCTGACCAGCTCGGCCACTCTCTCTACGTTCACCGCGCGATCCTCCGTCTGAGTTGGTCGGTCAAATGCGGCAGCGGTTCCAGTCCCTGCGTGTCCCGGCAGACGGGCAGATCCGCAAGGCGTCCGTCCGTGCCGGGCAGCGGCAGGTCGGGGGCCAGTTCGGCCAGCGGCACGGCCAGAAACGGCCGGCGTCGGATGTCCGGGTCCGGGCAGACAAGGTCCGGCTCTTCGATGACGGCGTTGCCGAACAGGGCGATGTCCAGGTCGATCGGCCGGGCGGCGCACGCGTCGTCCGTGCGCACCCGCCCCAGGCGCCGTTCGATCTCCCGCAGGACGGCGTACTTCAGGTCCCGGGCCGTCCGGTCCGTCTCGATCCGCCAGACGCCGTTGACGAACGGCGGTTGCCCGGGCCGATCGACCGGCGCGGCGCGATACATGGTCGAGACGGCCTTCACGCGCACCTCCTGCAGCAACAGGTCCAGGGCGGCCGGGACGTTCCGCGCGGGCTCGATGTTCGAGCCGACGGCGACGAAGGCATCCACCCGGCGGCCGTTCGGCATTCCTCAGCGCTCCCGTGAGATCTCCACCGCCACGCTGCGGGCGAAACGGAGCGCCCCCGGCTTCTCCAGCGTGACGTCGACCCGCCGCACGCGCGGGTCCTCCAGGCAGGCGTCCGCCACGGCCTGGGCCAGCGTCTCCAGGAGCCCGTATGCCGAGGCCTCGACCAATTCGATCACCCGTTTCTTGATGGCCACGTAGTCCACCGTATCTTCCAGGGCATCGCCGGCGCAAGCGGCCCGGAGGTCGGCATGCAGGGTGATGTTCAGCAGGACGTTCTGGAGCGCCTCGCGTTCCCATTCGCGCACGCCGATCACGCAGCGCAGCAGCAGGTCCCGGATGTGGATGCGGTCGAGCCGTTCAGCCTCCATACGTCCTCCCCGTCATGTGGTGGCCTCCGTCGACGTAGATGACCTGTCCCGTGACGAAGCCGCTCTGCATCAGGAAGAGGGCGGCGCGGACGACGTCGCCGGCGCCGCCGTGGCGCTGCAGCGGGTTCGTGCGGGCCAGCGCCTGCAGGTAGGCCTCGTCGCGGCCGGGCGGCGGCAGGATCAGGCCGGGGGCCACGGCGTTCACGCGCAGTCGCGGGGCCAGCTCCAGGGCCAGCATGCGCGTGAGCGAGAAGAGCATTCGCTTGCTCAGGTGATAGGCCGCGTGCTCGGCATCGTAGGACAGGATGCGGCAGTCGAGCAGGTTGAGCACCTGCCCGCTGCGGCCCTGGGCGGCCAGGGCGCGGGAGAGCTGCAAGGGGGCCAGGGCGTTCACCTGCACGTTCGCCGCCAGTTCCTGCCCTGAGAACTCCAGGAGGTGGCTCTCGGCAAAGATGCTCGCGCTGTTGACCAGGACGTCGACGGGGGCGCCGGCCCGGTCGGCCGCCCTCGCGACCAGAGCCTCCGCCGCCGAGCCGTCGGCCAGGTCCGCCTGCAGGGGCCAGGCATCGGTTCCCAGGTCCCTGACGAGGCGGACCGTCTCCTCGGCCTCGGCCGCGGACGTGCCGTAGTGCACCACGACGCGGAGGCCTTCGGCGGCCAGCGCCTCCGCGAGCGCGCGGCCCAGGCGCCGCGCGGCGCCCGTTACGAGCGCCACCTGCCCGGCCCTCAGAGTTCTTCCCTCCATCCCGTTCCCCCCCCGGCGGACGCCGTGTGCCGACGTGCGTGGCTGCCAGCCGGTATTATCCACGCCCGTCGGCGGGGGGGCAAGGTCGAGCGGGCGGTTGACAGCGGAAGACCGGACGGGGTATAAGTCGGGCGAGTATGTACGGACTCTGTGCCGACAGCGGAGGCCGCGCGCGAGGCGCGGCACCGCCCGCTGCCTGCAGCGGCCCCGGATGAGGGGTTTCCTCCTTGCGCATGCGTGGTGGTCAAAGATGAGCAGCGTAGTCGACTTTGATGCCCTGCGGACGTTCATGGATGTCCCCGAGGCGGCTCGGTGTCTGCTGAGCAAGCCGGAGAAGGAGATCTGCTTCAACCTGAACCTCAAGAGCAGCAGCGGCGCGCTCATCGAGGGCGACTGCTTCGTGGTCTACCACTGCACCGTGCGCGGGCCGGCCAAGGGCGGCATCCGCATGAGCGCCCACGGCACCCTGGAGGAAGTCCGGCGGCTGGCCGAACTGATGAGCCTGAAGACGGCGCTTGCCGGCATCCCGTTCGGCGGCGGCAAGTCCTGCATCGCCATCGATCCGGCCAGTCTGAACCGGTTCGAGAAGACGGCGATGCTCAAGGAGTTCGTGCACATGCTCCGCCTGGAGCTGGAGCACGGTGCCTACATCCCCGCCCCCGACATGGGCACCGGCCCGACCGACATGGCCGTGATCTTCGGCGAGACGCACATGCTCGAGTCGGTCACCGGCAAGCCGCCGCGCGTGGGCGGGCTGCCGGGCCGGCTGGAGGCCACCGGCCGGGGCGTCAGCCATGCCGCTCTGCTCGCCCTGGACAAGATACTGAAGAAGCCGGTCCGGGGCGCCACCGCCGCCCTGCAGGGCTTCGGAAACGTCGGCAGCCACACCGCCGCCTTCCTGGCCGACGCCGGGGTGAAGCTGAAGGCCGTCGGCGACATCACCGGAGCCGTGCACAACGAGGGCGGGCTGGACGTGGCCGCCCTGAGGGAGCACGTGGCCCGGACGGGCGGCGTGGCCGGCTTCTCCGAGTCCGAGCCCATCTCCGACGCCGAGTTGCTGGCGATGGACGTCGACCTGCTGCTCCCGTGCGCTCTGGAGGACGTGCTGCACAAGGGCAACGCGGGGGACGTGCGCGCAGCGGCCGTGGTCGAGGGGGCCAACGGGCCCACTACGCCCGAGGCGGCCGCCATCCTTGCCGCGCGGAGTGTGCCGGTCGTGCCCGACATCCTGGCCAACGGCGGCGGCGTCATCGCCTCCTACGTCGAATGGCGCAAGGCCAAGAGCGGTGCGCTGACGACCAGGGAGGAGACGTTCGCGCTCGTCGATGAGCGCACGGAGTGGGCCTTCGCACAGATGCTGGACATGGCCGCGGCCAAGGGCTGCTCGCTGCGGGAGGCCTGCTTCGCCATCGCGGTCAAGGAGCTTACGGACTCCATGATCGACCGCGGCTGGGTGTAGGCGCCCCCGCCGCATCTCCGCGCAGGAGGGACGCGCCGCGGCGCAGAAGCCGCGCGCTGCGGTTTCCCTGTGGGCGCCCTCTGCGGATGCGGAGCATTGACGGGCTCCGGGGATTGCCCTAAACTCGGCCTGACGGACGGAACGTTGTCCGCTTTCTGGGAGGCCGCCGGCCCGGCGGCCTTCAGAGCCCATCCGCCGGCGCGAGGCGGCGGATCATCCCGTTCGAGGGGTTTCCCGCTATGCGTTGCAGGCACCACGTGAAGGTCGCGTTGTGTGTGTTGGCCGGGTTGGCGTGTGTGTGCCTGCGGTCGGCGGCGGCGCAGACGGACGTCGCCGTGGCGCTGCCGGCCGGTGTGCGCGCCGTGTGGGACCTGGGCAAGGCGCACCGCGAGGCCACCCCCACGCGCGAGCGGGTGTGCATCAACGGCCTCTGGCGGTGGCAGCCGGCCGCAACCGACGGGCAGGAGGTGCCCGGAGGGCGCTGGGGCTACTACCGGGTGCCCGGCCCCTGGCCCGGCATCACCAACTACATCCAGAAGGACAACCAGACGCTGTTCGCGCATCCGTCCTGGGCGGACGTGCGCCTCCGGGATGTCGCCGCCGCCTGGTATCAGCGCGAGATCACCGTCCCCCGCGAATGGGCCGGCCGGCGCATCGCCCTGACCGCCGACTACGTCAACTCGTTCGCGGCCGTCTACGTGGACGGCCGGGCGGCCGGTCAGATCTCCTTTCCCGCCGGGGAAGCGGACCTCACGTCCGTCTGCCGGCCGGGACAGACGCACGTCCTGACCCTGCGGGTGGCGGCCGTCCCTCTGAAGGACGTCATGATCGCCTACAACGACACCATCGGCCCGCGGGAGGTCAGAGGCAGCGTGGCCCGACGGGGTCTGTGCGGCGACGTGTACCTGACGGCCACGCCGGCCGGGCCGCGCATCTGCAACGTCAAGGTGGACACGTCCGTGCGCGAGACGCGCATCACCCTGCACGCCGACCTTGAGGGCGTCGCCGGGGGCACCGAATACCGCCTCCGCGCCCGCGTGAAGGACGGGGAGCGGACGGCCGCGGAGTTCACCAGCCCGGGCTTTCAGGCCGGCGACCTGCAGGACGGCCGCTTCACGTTCGCCGAGCCCTGGATGCCGGAGAACCTGTGGGACATCCACACGCCGCAGAACATGTATGACCTGGAGATCGCGCTGGAGGACGCCAACGGCAGGCTGTGCGACGCGGCCCTGCCCGTGCGGTTCGGTTTCCGCGAGTTCTGGATCGACGGGCGCGACTTCTACCTGAACGGCACGCGCATCTTCCTCTCCTCGGTGCCCCTGGACAACGCCCAGCTCGGCGTCGGCTCGGCCAACTACGCGGCCGCCCGCGAGAGCATGCTGCGGCTGCGCGGGATCGGCATCAACTACGTCTACACGCACAACTACGGGTGCGAGCCCGGCACGCACGTGAGCTTCGAGGAGGCCCTGCGGGCCGCCGACGACGTCGGCATGCTCGTCGGGCTTTCGCAGCCGCACTTCGGCCAGTACGACTGGAGCAGCCCGGACGCCGAGAAGACCAACGGCTACGCGGAGCACGCAGCCTTCTACGTGCGCGTCGCGCAGAATCACCCGTCGGTCGTCTTCTATCCGACGAGCCACAACAGCGCGGGCTACGCGGAGGACATGAACCCGTCGATTCTGGACGATCGCGACCCTCCGCGCAGCGGCGGCTCCCTGGGCCGCATCCGGCAGATCCTGCGTGCCGAGAGCATCATCCGCGCGCTGGACCCGACGCGCATCGTCTATCACCACTCATCCGGCGACCTGGGCTCGATGTTCACGGTCAACTTCTACACGAACTGGGCGCCGATCCAGGAGATGTCCGACTGGTTCGGCTACTGGGCCACACACGGCGTCAAGCCCATCTTCACCTGCGAGTACTGCGTGCCCATGTCCTGGGACTGGACGATGTACCGCGGCTGGTATCGCGGGGCCCGCAACTACGGAGGCGCGACGGTTCCATGGGAGTTCTGCCTGGCGGAATGGAACGCTCAGTTCCTCGGCGACGAGGCGTTCCGCATCAGCGAGCCGGAGAAGCGCAACCTGCGCTGGGAGGGCGAGCAGTTCCGCAACGGCCGGCTCTGGCATCGCTGGGACTACCCGACGAATGTCGGCTCGAGCGCGTTCGTCGAACGCGATCCCGTCTACGCTGCCTACTTCAAGGACAACTGGCGAGCGTTCCGCACCTGGGGCATGTCGGCCAACTCCCCCTGGGACCACGGCCACTTCTGGCGCCTGCGCGAGGGCGTCGACCGGGGGCGCCAGGACCTTCAGGTGGACTGGGACAGCCTGCAGCGTCCGGGCATGAGTCCGGACTTCATCGAGGACCGCTACGAGAGGATCGACCTGGCCTACGAGCGTGAAGACTGGATTCCCGGCGTGGCCGCGCAGGCCCTGGTCGAGAACAACGGCCCGTTGCTCGCCTACATCGGCGGCAAGCCGGACGCCTTCACGAGCAAGGACCACAACTTCCATCCCGGCGAGACGTTCCAGAAGCAGTTGATCGTCATCAATAACTCGCGGGAGACCGTCTCGTGCGCGTGCGAGTGGTCCCTCGCGCTTCCGCGCGCGCTGGGCGGCAAGGAGTCCGTCGTGCTGGCGACGGGGCAGATTGAGCGTCTGCCCCTGACGTTCGGCCTGCCTGCCGGCCTGGCGCCCGGGCGCTACATGCTCACGGCGACCTTCAGGTTCGGGAACGGGGAGACGCAGCAGGATTCCTTTGCGGTGGACGTGCTGCCCGTGCGGGAGCCCGTGCGGGCGGCGGGGCGTCTGGCGCTGTTCGACCCCCGGGGGGAGACGGCCCAGTTGCTCGATCGATTGGGCGTCGCCTTCGAGCGCGTCGATGCCGACGTGGATGCGTCGGCATACGACCTGTTGATCGTCGGCAAGGGCGCGCTGACGGTCGGTGGGCCCGGCCCGGACCTGGCGTCGGTCCGCGAGGGCGCCCGCGTCGTGGTCTTCGAGCAGACGCCGGAGGTGCTCGAGCAGCGTCTCGGCTTCCGCGTCACGGCCTACGGACTGCGCAACGTCTTCCAGCGCGTGCCCGACCATCCGGTTCTGAGCGGCCTGCGTCCCGAGCATCTCGAGAACTGGCGCGGCGATGCGACGATTCTGCCGCCGGAGCTCGAATACCGGATCAGCTCTCAGTTCGGTGCCCCGACCGTGTCGTGGTGCGGCATTCCCGTCACCCGCGTATGGCGGGCGGGCAACCGCGGCAATGTTGCCTCCTCGCTGATCGAGAAGCCGGCGGCCGGCGACTTCCTCCCCATCATCGACGGCGGCTATAGCCTGCAGTACAGCCCCCTGATGGAGCACCGCGACGGCAACGGCCTCGTCCTCTTCTGCCAGATGGACGTGACCGGCCGGACCGAGACCGACCCCGCCGCCGAAGCCCTGGCCGCCAACGTCCTGGAATACGCGGCCGCCTGGCAGCCGTCTCCCCGGCACGCCGTGGTCTACGCCGGCGATGACGTCGGGCGGGCCCACCTGGAGCGCGCCGGCTTCGCCGTCACTCCGTACGTCGGCGGCAGTCTCTCGTCCGATCACGTGCTGGTTGTGACCTCCGAAGGGGCGGCGGCTCTGAAGCCTCAGAAGCCGGCGCTGGATGCCTGGCTGCGGGCCGGCGGGCGCCTGCTCGCCCTGGGGCTCACCGAAGCGGAGGCGGACGCCTTCCTGCCGTTCCACGTGGACACCGAGGACCGCGAACACATCGCGACCGTCTTCGAGCGGCCGGCCGCGCGTTCTCCGCTGGCGGGCGTCGCGCCGGCCGACGTGCACAACCGCAGCCCGCGCGAGTTCCCGCTCGTCACCGGCGGCGCACGGGTCGTCGGCGACGGCGTCCTGGCCGTGGCCGAGGACGCGAATGCCGTCTTCTGCCAGTTGGTTCCCTACGAGATCAACCCGGCCCAGGACGCCGTGACGGCGCTGTCCTTCACCGATCTGGACTCTGTGGACGGCGAGAAGAGCGCCCTGGTGACGCTCGGGCCGGTCACGGCGGTCGGGGCGTCGCTGAGCCAGAACGTGAAAGACATCAAAGAGGGCGCCACCTATACCTTCGCGGCCTTCGTCCGGGCGCTCGACGGCACGGCGAAGGTCAGGCTGGAAGTGGAGCGGGCGGGAAGCCCGTGGGACCGCGCGCTCAGGGCGGACGCCGTGGCCGTCG
Organism: Candidatus Brocadiaceae bacterium; assembly: GCA_012728835.1. Taxonomy (NCBI): domain Bacteria; kingdom Pseudomonadati; phylum Planctomycetota; class Candidatus Brocadiia; order Candidatus Brocadiales; family Candidatus Brocadiaceae; species Candidatus Brocadiaceae bacterium. The sequence goes on from JAAYEJ010000012.1 coordinate 31,522, forward strand.
GGACCGAATGGACCGAGCTGCACGCGACCTTCCGGACCGACAAGCCGTATCCCCAGGGCTGGCGCGCCTATCTGCTCGGAATGCAGCCGGGCGCGCGGTTCCTGGTCGATGCCGTCCGGCTGTACGAGGGGCCGTACACCCCCCGTGCCGACCAGCAGGCCCCTAACATGTTCGCCGATCCGAGCTTCGAAGAGGACACCGCGTCCTGGACGCTGACGTGCAACGTTCACCAGTATAACATCAAGCGGACGTACAGGCGGACCTCGTGCCTCGTGAGCCGGCTGCTGGCCAACATGGGCGCGGCCTCGGCGACGCCGCTTCTGGAGCGTTTCGCCGAGCCGGCCGGAGTCAGCGGTGCCACCTCCCTTCTCCAGGGAGGCGACTTCGCCTCGGACGAGAACGCCGACGGCGCTGCCGACGGATGGACCGTGTCGGGCGGGGCCCGTCGGGAGAAGGTGGGCGAGGAGTGGTGCCAGGTGATCGGGACCGCCGAGGGCGGCGACGGCAGCCGCATGATCAGCCAGACGGGCCTGCGGATCGAGCGCGGCCAGTGGTATCGCGTGTCGTTCAAGGCCCGTGCCGAAGGGATCCAGCCGCCCGAGATCACACTGGCGGTTAATGACACGGAGAAATGGGCCGCCGTGCTCCCCTATACGACCTTCGCGCCCGGCCCGGAATGGAAGGAGTTCTCGTTCGACCTGCAGGGCCGGGACACGAAGGAGGGCCGCACGCGCTTCCAGGTCTGGTGGCGCGGCGGCGGCCGGCTCCTGCTCTCGGACGTCCGGCTCCAGCCCATCGGCGACCCGACGGTCGGGCGCTGGCTCGAAGGGCTCTACATGGACACGCCGGAGGAATGGGACGACCCCTACCGCTTCTTCCGCTGGTAGGGCGTCGGGCGCCGGGCCGCACATCGGTTGAGACCGACGGAGCGGCCCGGGGGCGCGTCTTCATGCGCCGCCCGGCGGCTATCCTTGGCGCCGGCGGGGCGCCGTGTGCTACAATCGCGGGATGGTGTCTGTCTCACGTCGCGCGACCCTTCGGAGCGACCCCGCGATGACCGATCAGCAGAGCGAACGTTCGGTGCCTCTGGAGCCCGCCTGGGAGCGCGAAGGCACGGTCTATGTCGTCGGCCTGGACGGGATGACCCTGGACCTCATCGAGCCGATGGTCGAGGCGGGCGACCTGCCCACCTTCGCCCGGCTGGCCCGTGAGGGGAGCTTCGGGCGCCTGGAGACCATCCGTCCCACGAACTCATCGCTTCTGTGGACGACCATCGCGACCGGACGCCACCATGCGGATCACGGCATCGACGGCTTCCAGTACTATACGATCCTGGGCCGGAAAGTTACCCGCACAACCATCCGCAAGTACCGCCGTCGCGGCATCCGCCTGGTCGAAGCGGTCGCCAAGGCGCTCCATCTGCGCAAGAGGTTCCACTTCGACGGGCGGCACATCCTCGCGAAGACCTTCTGGGATCTGGTCAGCGAGTCCGGCCGAAACGCCGTCCTGGTGAACTGGTGGCATTCGTGGCCGGCCGCTCCGATCAACGGATGCGTGGTGAGCGACCGCGTCCACTACTGGCGGTCGGCCGCGCGCGGCAAGGAGCCGAAACAGAGCCACCTGACCTACCCGCCTGAGCTTCTGGACGAGGCGCGCGACCTCCTGATGGCTCCGGACGAGGTGACCGCCGAGGAGTTGCAGCGCTGGGTGAACCTGCCCGTGGAGCGCATACAGGCGCTGATCGAGCAGCCCCACCGGAAGCGGAGCCCGGTTCACGAACTCCGCTTCCTCGTCAGTGCCGACCTCACCTACAGCCGCCTCTTCGAGCACTGTGTGGACCGCTTCGACGATCTGTGCCTGGCCTGTGTGTACCTGCGCGGGCCGGACATCAGCCAGCACAGCGCGTTCGGCTACATGCCCTCGTCCGTCAACTCCGACGCCACCCCCGAGGAACGGGAGGCGTTCGGCCGCGTGGTGCCCGAGACCTACCGCTTCGCCGACGAACAGCTCGGCCGGGTCGTCGACCGCATGGGGCCGGAGGACACGCTCTTCGTCGTCTCCGATCATGGCTATGCCGTGCAGGCCGACAGGCCGGGCGGGCGCCACGGCCCCTACGGCCACGCCCTCTGCAAGCCGCCCGGCATCCTGTATGCATGCGGCAGCGGCATCGAACCCGGCGCGCGCATCCCGGAGGCCGATGTGTATGACGTGGCGCCGACGGTGCTTCGCGCCCTGGGGTTCCCGCTCTCGGCCGAACTCAAGGGGCGCCCTCTGGAGGATGTCTTCACGGCCGATTGGCGGCGGGAGCACCCGGCCCCGCCGTCCGTGCCCACCTACGGCCCACGCCTGGCCCGCCACGATGCCGTGCGCACGTCTGCACGCACGGACGAGGCCGTCACCGAGCACCTGCGCGCCCTGGGCTACCTCGAGTAATCCGTTTCCGGGGCAGGTGCTTGCATCCGGACAGGGGCAGGCGCTATACTCCGTGGCGTCGGCGGAGAGGGCCCGAACGGGCCGCCGAAGGGGCAAGTCCCGCGCGGACGAAACTCTCAGGCCAAAGGACGCCGACAGCCGACCTCTGGAGAGTCTGCCGCCACCGAAGGGGCAAGGCTAAAAGGCCGATCTCTCAGGTTCCAGGACAGGGGTCAAGGGGAGCGTTGCTCCACTTGCGTCCGGACCGGAGAGCCCAGGATGTCCCCGTGTCTGCAGATTCGCCCGCCCGTTCTGTCGACCCGGCTGCCGCTGTACCCGTGCGAGGACCTCGCTGCCGCTCCCTGCCGGACTCCCGGGCCCCCGTTCCCCGGCGCCCGCCCGCCGTTCCACCCCTCACCACCGGAGAAGACACACCATGCGTATCGTCGTGCTGGACGGACATGCCCTGAACCCCGGCGACAATCCATGGACCGACCTGGAGGCGTTCGGCGATCTGACGGTCCATGACCGGGTGGCCGAGGACGAGATCGTGGACCGGGCGGCCGGCGCGGCGATCGTCCTGACCAACAAGACGCCCCTGACCGGGCCGACCCTGGCCCGGCTGCCCGAGCTGCGCTTCGTCTCCGTGCTGGCCACCGGCTACAACGTGGTCGACGTCCAGGCGGCGCGCGCACGGGGCATCCCGGTCTCGAACGTCCCCGTCTACGGGACCGACTCGGTGGCGCAGTTCGTCTTCGCGCTCCTGCTGGAGCACTGCCACCACGTGGCCCTCCATGACCAGCAGGTGCATGCCGGCCGATGGGCGGCATGCAAGGACTTCTGCTTCTGGAGCACCCCGTTGGTGGAGCTGGCCGGCAAGACGATGGGGGTGGTCGGATTCGGCCGCATCGGCCGGCGCGTGGGCGAGCTGGCGCATGCCTTCGGCATGGCCGTCTGGGCCCACGACGCCGCGCCCGGCGAGGCGCCCCCGTACGGGCCGTTTGCCTGGAAGGGGCTGGACGAGCTGTTCGCCGGGGCCGACGTGGTCTCGCTGCACTGCCCGCAGACCCCGGACAACGCGGGGATGGTCGATGCGCGTCTGCTGGGTCTGATGAAGCCGGGGGCGTTCTTGATCAACACCGCCCGCGGCGGCCTGGTCAACGAGGCCGATCTGGCGGCGGCGCTGAACGACGGGCGCATCGCGGGGGCCGCCGTCGACGTCGTCTCCACCGAACCGATCCGGCCGGACAACCCGCTTCTGGGCGCGCGCAACTGCCTGGTCACGCCGCACATCGCCTGGGCGTCGCTGGCGGCTCGCCGCCGCCTGATGCGCACCACGGTCGAGAACGTCAGGGCGTTCATCACCGGCCGTCCGATCAACGTCGTGAACTGAGGGGCCTTCACGGGGAGGTAGGCGCCATGCATCTGTCGGAACGAGTCGCCCGGCTGGGGACCGAAACGGCTTTCGCCGTCTCTGCCGAGGCGGCGGCCTATGCCGCACAGGGGAACCGTGTCTATCCGTTTCACCTTGGGGACCTGAACCTGCCCACGCCGCCGAACATCGTCGAGGCCGCCGTTCGCGCGATGAGGGACGGCAAGACGGGCTACTGCTCCAACTACGGCCTGCCCGCGTTGAGGGAGGCGGTCGCCGACGACGTAAACCGCTCGCACGGAACCGCCTACACGATGGCGAACGTTGTGGTCGAGCCGGGCGGCAAGCCGACGATCGGCAAGCTCATCCAGGCCGTGATGGACCCTGGCGATGAGGTGCTCTACCCGAATCCGGGCTACCCGATCTACGAGTCGCAGGTGGAGTTCCACGGCGGGCGGGCCGTTCCGTATGCGTACCGGGAGGGGCCGGACGGGTTCGTGATCGACCTGGACGGGCTGGAGGCGGCCGTCACGCCCCGCACCCGGCTGCTGATCCTGAACGACCTGCAGAATCCCACCGGCGCCGAGGCGCGCCCGGACGAACTGCAGCGTCTGGCCGATCTGGCGGAGCGGCATGACCTGCTGTTGCTCTGCGACGAGGCCTACTTCGACATCCGCTACGCCGGCCGGTCCGCCTCGCCGGCCTCGCTGCCCGGGATGCAGGAGCGCTGCCTGCTGCTCTACACGTTCTCGAAGCGTTACGCCATGACGGGCTGGCGGCTCGGAGCGGCCGTCGGCCCGGCTCCGCTGGTCGACGTCATCGCCAAGCTGAACGTCAACGACGAGTCCTGCACCAATCACTTCGTGCAGTACGGCGGACTGGAGGCCCTGACGGGCGATCAGTCGGGACATCGCGGGATCCTTCGCGAACTCCAGTGCCGGCGCGACACGGCGGTCTCCCTGCTCGGTGCGATCGACGGCGTCCGGTGCCACCGGCCGGAAGTGACGTTCTACCTGTTCCCGAACGTCACGGAGCTGATGGCGCGGAAGGGTATGACGGACTACTCGCAGTTCCGGGTGGCCTGCCTGGAGCAGACCGGGGTTTCCTTCTGCACGCGGCTGCACTTCGGCCGGCCGGGGGAGGGCGAGGGGGAGCGCTACATCCGCCTGGCGTATTCCGGCATCGGCGTTGAAGGCATCGAGGAGGGGCTGGAGCGGTTCCGGCGCTTCGCCGAAGCATGAGCCCGGAGGGCCGCGATCAGAAGCCCGGGACGGCGCCGCGGGTGAAGGACCCGAGGACGGTGCTGACGCCCGACACGGCGGCTTCGGACATGATCACGCCGATGAAGAAGAGGCGGCCCTGCCGCAGCATGCGGCCGCCGGCGAACCTCGAGACGGCGACCTTGATGAACCAGCCGATCAGGAAGGGCAGCCAGATGCGGTCCGGGTTCCAGCCCTGGCAGGTCAGAAGCCCGATGGGATGCAGCGGCCACCAGTAGAAGCGGGCCCGCATGAACATCACGAAAGACGTCAACAGGATGCCGGCGACAAACGGGCCGGTGTAGAACAGGCGGCCCGTGCCCCGTCCGACGATCTTCGTGTGGGCCAGGTCGAACGCGGTCCGCACGTTCCCGATGCCCGACCACGCGGCGTCGTTGAAGTTCACCACCCCGACCTTGTAGGCCTGATCCAGGTAGGTCCAGCTCGATATGGTCAGGGAGACGATCAGCACGAGCACGATGATGGGGAGCAGCAGGGCGCGCTTCTTCGGAAACACCTCGCTGATCCGCACCGAGTGCATCATCGCCGGGCCGTGAGGGATGCTGTACATCATGCGGCGCTGCATGTGGGCCAGGACGGCCCCGGGCGGGCCGAAGGCGGTGCCGCCCGTGATGCCGTAAACCAGGTCGGTCGGGTCCCATGCCAGCCAGGGGTCGGGCACGCCGCTCTGGGCCACCAGGCGCGCATGGACGAACTGGATGCACATGAGCACCGCGAACCACGCGATGGCCGTGGGCAGGCGCATCTGGAACACGCGGAGCCAGGCGACCACCAGCGCGGAGCACAGCAGGAGGCCCCAGAAGGCCCAGCCCAGGGGCAGGACCTCGCGCGAGTCGTCCGTCTCCCGCCCCCGGCCGAACGCCCTGCGCAGGACGTCCGCGAAGTGCCGCCGGCACATGAAGAGCGCCCCGATGGTCAACGCCACGTAGGCGCCTCCCATCTGCCAGCTCAACAGGTTCGAGGGGCTGATCGTGCTGCCGACCTGTGCAGAGACGACCAACTCCGCGCGTGTGAACAGGTAGATGAACCAGATGCTCATCGAGACGTCGACCGGCACCAGGAAGGCGAAGCCGAGGGCGATCCAGCTCATCGGCACGTCGACGAACCGGGCGGCCTCCAGGGCCGTGCCTGCGAAGGTGGTCTGCAGGGGAAGCTTCGGCGACCATACGGTGCCGCCGACCAGCAGCGGGACCGCACGGATCAACCGGAACACGGTGGCTCCGGCGAACCCCAGCACGAATGCCTGGTTGCCGAAGATGATCGGCAGCCAGCCCTCGCCGTCGGCCCCCTCGCTGAACTCGAGGGGGACGCGGGCCAGGGGGAACTGCAGTCTCTCCTGATCCACCCACTGCTTCCGCAGCAGTATGCACATGAACAGCACGGCGGTGAAGAAGATCAGCCAGAAGACCCCCCAGCTCAGCAGAGGCGTGCGCCACGCGTGCCAGGGCACGCGGGCCTCGCTGCCGCCGCCCTCGTAGAACCGCCGGGCGGCGACCGACAGCGGGTCCTTGCTCACCACCAGGTCGTCGGCGACGGCGTTCAGCGCCGTCTCGCGCCAGATGATGTCGGAGCGCCCCGCCAGATAGGGAGGCCCCGCAAGCATGGGCAGCCAGAAGCGCTGCAGGCCGGTCGTCGGAATGCTGGAGGCCACCAGGAGCATGATCCAGACGAGCATCAGCTCGGCCTGGCGGAAGGCCCATCCCCTGCGCACGAACTTGATGACCACGTTGACGACCAGCGTCAGGACGACCAGCGCGAAGACGCAGGAGACGGGGAAGTTGCTCTCGGTCATCCGCCCCCAGATATGGGCCCAGCCGCAGTAGACGTCGGACCAGTTCAGCAGCCCGGCCAGGAAGAGGCCCAGGAAGAACGCGCGCCAGGTCATGGGGGCTCCGTGCCGACTTGCGGATGGGGCGGAATCGCCTTCAACCCGTCCGGAAAGCTATCAGACGCGCGCTTCCTGCGCAAGTACCCGCTTCAGGGCGGCGTCGAGCCGGTGGCCCGTTCCACCTCGCCCGCCAGGGTGAACAGCGCCCTGGTCCGCGCCTGCCAGCCCGAACTCATGAACCAGGCGAAGCCCATCTCCGTGCCGGCGCTCAGGCAGTGGGGGACCGCCTGGCCGGTCCAGCCACGCAGGCGCTGCTGGGCCCGGAAGTGCTCCTCCAGGGCCTCCTCGCAGCGCGCGGCCAGGTCCTCGCCCAGCTTTGCGCGAAGCTCCGCGTCCTTCACGGCCCGTTCGACGACGACCCGGGCCTCGCCCTCCTGGATGCCCTCCCGCAGGTGCTCGTAGCGGGTGGTGACGGCGGGCCCCTCCGGCGTCGGTGCCAGCAGGGCGATGTAGACGTCCAGGTTGCGCCAGTTGCTCTGCGGGTAGCGCTCGGGGACGCGGGCGGCGCGCTCCCCCTTCTTGTTGCGGATCACCTTCCAGAAGTCGCCCCCGACACGGCCCACGCCGCGCCAGCTGCCGGCGATGGCGAACGTCGGCAGGGTCCGCCACGTGGCCTGATCGATCCTCTCCAGGTTGTTCCCCCGGTGGAAGTAGGCGATCAGTTCCGGCCGGCTCCAGCCTGCCAGGCTCTCTTCGTGCCCCGTTTTCGAATAGACGATGGCGCGGTAGCCGAAGTCGGCCTTGGTGTACGTGCCGTGGGCGGCGACGACCCACGGGACTCCCGGCGCGACCTCGGCGAAGAAGGCGATGTCCTGTTTGCTCGGGCAGGCGTCGTTCATCATCCCGAGCATCATCCGATCCTCCAGCCCCCGCTGCGCGAGGTGGCTGCGGACCTGCTCCATCAGCGGCTGCCACAACTCCCGGCTTCCCGGGTCCTGCAGGCCCGGCAGCACCACGGTCTCGATCGTTCCCGCCACCTCGTCGACCACGGTCACCTTCGGTCCGGTGTTGCCCTCGAAACGGTTGTTCTTCTCCATGAACTCCTTGTGGTAGCCGCGGCCCTGGAAGTCCTCCTGCCGGGCCATGTACGCCTCCCACACGGGGACGATGACGATCTTCAGGGGACCCAGGTTCTCCTCGGCGGTGGTCAAGTAGCGGTCCATGATGGAGAGGTCATACCCGTAGGTGCCGTCGGGCTTCCGGACCCAGCGGACCATGCTCTCGGCGTTGCCGAAGTTGCTCTCCGCGATCAGCGGCACGTAGGCGACCCGGGTGCCCGAGTCCCTCACGAGCCGGAAGGAACGGGCGATCATCTCCCAGTGCCGCTCGGACCACAGGGGGGTGTCGTACTCCAGTGCCAGGGTGTCCGGCGACTGGAGGATCTCCGCCCAGACGTGGTAGTCCTGCGGGGCCGACAGGGTCCAGTCGGCGACTTCCAGTTCCACCGGGGCCGTCAGGGGCGCCTCGCCCTGCGCCGCGATGCGGACCGTGCCCGCGTAGGTCCCTGCGGCCGCGTCCTCGGGCACCCGCACGGTGAGCCACAGCGTGGTGACGGCCGCCTCGGCCAGGTTGCGGGAGAGCACGCTCGGTGCCGGGGCAATCTCGGCGGGAGGGGTCTCGACCAGGCAGCCCAGCTCGGGATCGGCGATACTCCGGCTGTTGCGGGAGGTGTGGGTGTAGTTGCTGCCCCAGGGGAGGGCATAGCGCACCTGCACGGCGGAGGCCGGCACGACGCCCTGCGGCCCTTCCAGGTCCGATGCGCTCACGTCCAGGCCCCGGATCGGGCGTGTCGAGCCCAGCATCAGCTTGCCCGAGAACGCGCCGTTGCGGGCGCCGACGATCCGGACGGGGCGCAGCGGCTCGGCCTGGTCGGCCCGGTCGGTGATGAAGTCGCTGGCCAGCAGGTCCTGATTCCACACCTGCAGACCCTCGGGCCGGCGGGCGTTCGGCACCAGGCCGTCGGCCCGTTCGGCCGTCAGGCATGCGTCCAGCGCCACGCAGAGCGGCCAGCGGAAGCGGGTGTCGTTGCCGTTCTTGAGCTGATAATCGCGGACGTCCCGCGAGTAGGGCCCCCGGACGATCTCAACGGCGAGGACGTTCACGCCCGTCCGGAGCGCGTCGGGCGGGATATCGACGTCTTCGAGCACGCGGCGGCGCGCCTGGCCTACAGAATCCCTCGGGTCGTTCCTCCGGACGCTTCCCGGGCCGATGCGGGGGGCCAGGGTGCCGTCCTTCAGAAATGCCTCCGGGGGATAGGGTTCCGCCAGGTCGGCGCCGGGCGCGATGTGTGCGCGCGCGATCTCCCGGCCGTTGACGTACATGATCGCTCCGCCGTAGAAGGCGACGGACGCCTTCAGGCCGTCGACCATCGACGGATCGGTGACGGTGAACTTACCCCGCAGGCAGAGGCGCTCCAGCTTGATGTCGAACGGCGTGACGTGGATCAGGCTGCGCGCCCAGCCGCGGTCGTCGAAGTCGGGGGTCGTCCAGTCGGCCGGCGGGCTGTACTTCTCCCACTCCGGCCAGGGGTCGTCCAGCGGCACGATCAGGCCGTCGACCTCGGCGACCGGGGGCCTGGCCGTGTGGTAGCAGCGCCAGAAGCTCAGCGAGTCCAGCACGACGGTCGGTTCGGGGCCGGCGGCTTCGACGGCGGCGCCGTACGCGATGCCGTTCAGCACGGCTCCCACAGCCAGGACCAGGGCCGTTGCGCGCAGCGCACGGGCCCGGACGCTCCTCCGCCTCGACTTCATCGTCTGATTGCCGTCCATGTTTGTTTGACCTCTCAGGCCCGGCCGAGGAGAGCGGCCTTTCGGCAGGGCGGCCGGGGCCGGCACGGGGCTCCGTGGTTCTCAGGAACACCGTGCAGGATATCATGAACCGCCGCCGCCCGCCAGCGGCGCGGGGGCCGGTCAGCGGCGACGGCTTCCCCCGGTGGGCGCCGGCGGCGCGGCCGGGCCCGGGAAGGCCGTCGGTCCCAACAGGGCGGCCAGTTCGTCGTCGAGCGCGTTCAATGAGAACAGCACGACGCCGCGCGCGCCCTGCCGGCGGCAGGCGGCGATCTGGCGTTCGATCTCCCGGGCCCGGGCGGCCCGGGGGGTGTCGGGGGCGATGTCCCAGGCGCCTACGCCGGGGAGGATGCGCGTGAGCGCGGGGTCGATGCGCTTCCACCAGGCGAAGGCCGCCTCAAGGGCGTCCGGGGTCCGCACATACGACATGGGGATGACGTAGTCGCAGAGGCCCTCGCGGTGCCAACGCGGCCAGTCCTGCAGGACGCTGTCCGCGCCGCTTTCGGTATGGTAGACGGCGGCGGTCACGACGGCGTCGGGCCGCACCTGTTTCGCACGGCGGCAGACGGACTCTACGAGCCGCGTGATCTGCTCCTTGCGCCAGGAGTCCCAGAGGGCGAGCTTCGCCCGCTCTGCGGCGATCGCGAACGGCCGGGCGGAGATGGGGACGAGGTCTGGTCGGGCGCCGGTCGGACGCACAGTCCGTTCGCCGCGGAAGTACTTCGCCGTCGATCGGAAGCCGAGCAGTTCCCGGGCCGATGCGTGCGACATGGCGAACACCGGCCCGTCCAGAAAGAGCGCGCAGCCGCCCGCGCGCACATGCGTGAGCAGCGTGCGCGCGATGTCCTCGTTCATCATGTAGAAGCCCGGCAGCACGACCGCCGTCCCGGGCGGGAGCTGCGCGAGGCCCGCGTCCGTGGTCCTCTCGACTCGGTAGCCGAATGCCTCCAGCCAGGGCCGGTCGCGCCAGTAGGTGCGCCGGTAGCGGGTCGCATTCAGGTCCGAGTCGAGCAGGAACACCCGGTCCCGGGGCGCGACGCCGGCCGCAGTTAGCGTGTTCTGCACCGCGGCGACGACGAAGCGCGGGCACCAGGACGTCACCTGCCAGTTCAGCAGCAGCACCGAGCCCCTGCCGACCTGGTTGAGCGCGACGGCGGGCACGCCGTCATCGAACGTCGCCAGGACCTGTGCCGTCGTCGGGGCAGCCAGCGGATTGGCGCTGAGGGCGCCGCAGGCCGGCAGCTCGGGGTAGGCCAGGGACCCGATGTCGATCCCGAGGTCCGCCCGGGCATTCTCGCGGCAGGCCGGGCAGGTGCAGACGGCCTTGTTGTCGAACCGGACGTAGTCCAGATGCACGCCGTCGACGTCGTAGCGCTCCAGCACTTCGGCCATCAGGTTCGTCTGCCACTCGCGCACCTCGGGGCGGCACAGGTCGTACCAGTCGACGCGGACCCCGCGCAGGTCCATTGTGCGCCAGGACGGCCGTTCGTCGAGGATGCCGGGTTCGGGGCCCCAGCCATAGGAGCCGTTGACGAACCACGCGTGGACCTGGAGCCCGCGCCGATGGCCCTCGGTCACGACGTAGGCCAGCGGGTCGAACCCGGCCGGGATGCCGGCCATCGGCGGCACGATGCCGCTGCGGTAGAGGGCGTGGCCGCGTTTGTGGAAGACCTGCACGTAGAGGCTGTTCAAGTTGAGCGTCTGCGCCCGGTTCAGGAGGGCGTCCATGGCGGCCGGCTCCATGCAGGCGTCTGCGGAGACCCAGGCGCCCCTGAGTTCGGCCGGGGGCGGCGCCGCGCACGCGGGCATCAGGGCGATGGCCAGCAGGCAGGCGGCGAGGAGTGGCCGCACGGCGGGCTCCTTCGTCATGGGTGTTCGATGGCCGCGTCGCCCGGCGGGTAGGGGAACCGGGGGTGCCACGGGAGCGCGCAGAGTTCGACCAGGAACTCCGCCAGGCCGCGGCACGACGCCTCGATGTCGAGTCGGCCCTTCTCGGCACTGGAGCGGCGGGTCTCGCCCCCGCCGCCCAGCGGGACGTGCAGGTGCCAGGGGCGCACGTAGTAGACGGGGCGGTTGGCCCGGAACTCGACCAGTGGACGGCCGAACGGCAGATCCTGCAGGTGCTCGGCGTGGACGAGGTCGGGATGCAGGTGCATGATCCGGGACGTCTCGCGCTCGCCGCCGTGGTCCGAGGGGTGCTCGATCACCTCCCGGGCTTCCGGCCAGAAGGCCGAACCGCCGGTCAGGCAGACGAACGCGCGGCGGTCGGGGTCGGTGACGCCGAAGTGCTCGCGCAGCGTTGCTCGCAGCGTGTCGGTGTTGCCGCCGTGGCCGTTCACGAGCACGACCTTGCGGATGCCATCCTCTTCCAGGGCGGCGATGATGTCCAGCAGCACGCGCATCAGCGTGCGCACGCCGATGCGGCAGGCGAACGGCCATGCCTTGAAGTTCACGTTGTTGCCGATGGGCAGCGTGGGGTACATCAGCACGCGGCCGCCCTGTTCGTTGGCCCGCACGACGGCGCGCCGGCAGAGTTCGTCGCAGTAGAAGAAGTCGGTGCCGTAGGGCAGGACCGGCCCGTGCGGCTCGGTCGACCCCACGCCCAGAACCACGGCCTCGGGGGCGAATGCACGTACCTCATCCAGCGTCATATCGGCCAGAATGCCCGATGCCATGCGTTCTCCTACCGTTCCGGGGTCTCGTGTGCGCCGTACGGCCGGTTCTCGGCCAGCCATTCCAGGCGTTCGGTGACGTGTGCCCGCAGGTTGGCCTTGATGGAATCCAGGATGCGCTCGCCCTTCTCCCGCGAGGCGGCCGACGGCCGGCCGTAGACGCCCCGCGGGACCGCCCAGCCCATGCCGAAGGTGTTCAGGTCGGACTGCCGCCACCCCGGCTTGTCCGGCACCATGTCCTGGACGTCCGACCCGACCAGGTCCGGCCGCAGCGCCATCAGAAGGGACGTCTCGCCCTCTCCGGCGTGGACGTCGAGGCCCGGCCGGTCGTGCGTCTCCAGGATGTCGGGGTCGGGGTGGTCCCAGACGTGGACCAGGAGGATCCTCAGCGGCCGGTCCGCGCGGTTGATATCCCGGATGACCGGCGCCAGGGCGAAATTCCCCCCGTGGCCGTTGACGACGATCAGCGTCCTGAAGCCCTGTTCCTGCACGGCGTCGGCAATGTCGCGGACGATCTGCATCAGGGTCTCCGGCCGGAGCGTCACCGTGCCGGCGAAGCCCGTCTGTTCCAGGCTGGTGCCGTATGCGAGCGGAGGCAACAGGGCGGCGTTCAGTTCCTCGGCCAGGAAGCGGGCGAAGTAGTCCGCCACGATCGTGTCGCAGAGCAGCGGCAGGTGGCCGGAATGCTGCTCAAAGGACCCGATCGGCAGTATGCAGGCCGTCGGGGCGGCGTCGCGCCACTCAGGGGACGTCTTCAGGCCGTCGAGCACGCGGTTCACGGGCAGGTCTCCTGCGAAGGGCGGCGGCTGCTCCGGCAGCAAGGTGTATGCGCTCCGGCTGCGGCTGTCAAGTGAACCGGCGGGCCGGCCTGAGGGGTTCGGCGCGCGCTTGACTCTGCCGGCGGACTGTGGGAGAGTGTGCGGGAACCGACGCGCGGACCCGCGCCCGTCCCCCCGCCGGGCGTGAGCGAACGGCGTCATCCCCTTCGTCCCATCGGGCGGAGCCTCCAGCGAGGTCATCCCTGGTGCACCAGCCGCAGTGGGCCATGCCGCCGGTCAGCAGTTTTGCCGAGGCCGTTGTCTTCCTCGAGAAGGGCATCGATTACGAGCGCACCCGGCGGTGGCTGCACAATGCGCGCTGGATGAACCTGCCCCGCGTGGCGGCGTTGCTGGACGCGATGGGAGACCCGCACCGGGCCTACAAGGTCCTGCACGTGGCCGGCACGAAGGGCAAGGGCAGCACCGCCGGGGCGGCCGCGCACTGCCTGCACCGGGCCGGGCTGCGCACCGGGCTTCTGACCTCGCCGCACCTGGTCACGCACCGCGAGCGCATCCGCGTGGACGGCCGTATGATCTCGCAGGACGAGTTCTGGCCGATCGTGCGCAGGATGCAGCCGCACGTGGAGGCCCGGCGGGCTGCCGAGGGGCTGGACAGCCACCGTGCGCCGACCTACTTCGAGATGCTGACCGTGCTGGCGCTGGAGCACTTCGCCCGGCGGGGCGCCGAGTGGGCGGTCGTCGAGGTGGGCCTGGGCGGCCGGCTCGATTCCACCAACGTCGTCTCCCCGGCCGTCTGCGTCATCACCCCGATCGGCTACGACCACATGGACAAGCTGGGCGAGACGCCGGGCGAGATCGCCGCCGAGAAGGGCGGCATCCTCAAGGAGGGCGTGCCGTTCGTGCTGGGGCGGCAGCGCTACCCCGATGCGCGGGAGACCCTCCGGCGCATGGCGACCGAGCGGCACTGCCCGTGCTGGGAGGTGGGCCGCGACGTGGTGCTGATCCGGAACGAGGTGCTGGCGGCGCCGGCCTCGGCCCCGACCGCGCCGGTGGGTCGGCGATTCGGGCTTCGCACGCCCTGCGGCGAGCACCACGACCTGTTCACGCCGCTGCTGGGCGCCCACCAGCTCGACAACCTGGCGGCGGCCGTCGCCGCCCTGGAGATGGCGGTCGAGCACGGAGACCTGGCGTTCCCGGCCGCCGCCCTGCCGGCGGCCCTGGCCGACTTCCGGATACCGGGCCGCGTGGAGCTGCTCCAGCGGCAGCCGGCGTTCGTGCTCGACGTGGCCCACACGATCGAGTCCACCGAGGCGCTGATCGACGCGCTGTCGGTGCATTTCCCGGGCCGTCGCGTGCACGTCGTCTTCGGGTGCAGCGCCGACAAGAACGCCGAGGGCATGCTGGGTGCCATGCGCGGCCACTGCGCGACGCTGACGGCCACGCAGTCGCGGATGCGGCGGGCGCGGCCGGCCGTCGAGGTGGCCCAGGCGGCCGTCGGCTGCGGGCTGGCGGACGCCGGCTGCCGGATCGACACCATTCCGGACGCCTGGGAGGCGGTTCGAGTCGCTCTGGAGCGGGCGGAGCCGGCGGACGTCGTCTGCGTCACCGGGTCCTTCTACGTGGCCGGGGAGGTGCGGGCCGAGTGGGCGAAGCGGCATCCGGAGGCGGCCGAAGAGACGTGACCGCCGGGGGGCTACGAGGTGCGGGGGCCGTCGGGCGCGTCTGCGTCCGGCGCGGTTTCGGCGCTTCGGCGGGCCTGCTCGATGAGGTCGAGCAGCGAGGCGACCTTCGGCCGGAAGCCGCGTCGGGCGAGCGTGCCGAACGCCTCCGGCTCCAGGTGCTCGCGCAGGAACCCGGCGACGTCGAAGACCTCCCACCAGCAGTCCAGGACCAGCGGGCAGACGGTGTCGCCTTCCTGTGTGCGGCAGTATCGGAAGGCGACCTCGTGGCCCAGTCGGCGGCATCGCAGCCGCCGCGCGTCGTGCTCGTCGATCATAGGGGCCCCGTCTCTTCGCTCAGCGGCCGGCGATGCGGCGGAGGCATTCCTGCACGGCGGCCAGGGCGATCTCGACGACCGTCTCGGTGTTCATCAGGATGGCGTGCATGCCGTCGCGGTTGCCGGACATCTCGATCACAAACGCGGCCGGAGTGCCGCCCTCGGCGGCGTAGCCGATCAGGTAGGGCATCTGTCTCGACGGCTTCGTGATGTCGTCCATGTTGACCTGCTGGAACGGTCCGAAGTCCGGCCTCTGGCAGAGGAAACGGTCCTTGAGCCGGGCGCGGATGTTGGCATGGATGTCGTCGACGAACGCGTGGTCGCCCTTGTGGGCGCGGATCAGGCCGTAGTCGGCCGTGTGGAAGTCGATGGCGCAGAGGGGGCGGCACCGGTCCAGGATCCGCTGCAGGACGAGCGTCTCGCGTTCAGAGGCCGGCCGGGGGCCCTTGTAGTTGTAGTCCCAGGGCGTCGCGACGTCCTGGACCTCGGGCAGGGCGTCCCAGGCGCAGTCGAAGTTGCGGTTCAGGTCCACGCCGCGCGAGTTCTGGCGGGTGAAGTGCTCGTGGCCCCAGGGGTTCTGGATGGGCACGAACTGGAAGTGCAGGCGAGACGTGTCGAGCCCTTCGAGGTCAGGGCGTTCGGCCAGCAGCTCGGCCAGCCGCAGGACGCCGTAGGCGTTCTCCCACTCCCAGCCGTGGATGGAGGCGCCGACGTAGAGCGTGGGGTTGTCCTGCCGGCCCAGGCTGAGGCTCCACATGGGCCGGCCGTCGCTGGAGGGCCCCTCGTTCCGGAGCGTCAACGCGGGGTGCGCACGCGCAACGTCCGCCATGGCGTCGGCGAACTCCTCGTAGCTCCAGCGCTTCGGGTAGTTCCGGCCGTAGCGCACGCCGCTGCCCAGCATGTTGGCCAGGAACAGGTACTTGTTGGTCGAGCCGTGGCTGTTGAACGTCGGGCGGCCGGGCGAGAGCATGTCGAGGGCCACGATCCGGCCCTTTCCGACCTTCTCCTCGACCATGACGGCGCCCTGGTTCACGGTTGAGGTGGCCAGGATGCGCACGGTCTCGGACTCGCGCACGCCGAAGAGCTGGCGCTGGAACGTCTGGTTCTCGTAGCGCAGGTCGGCGGTGCGCTCCACGCAGCCGAACCAGCCGATCCGGTCGCCGACCGCAAAGCCGCTGGTCACGTCGCATTCGACCTCGATCCGCAGAGCCGGGGGTTCTGCATCGAGCAGGTGCGTCTTGCTCAGCCGCAGGCCGCGGTTCTCGGAATACTCCAGCAGGCAGGACAGGACCTGCCCGCCCTGGCGGGCATAGGCCGTCAGGGCCCGGTAGTTGAGCTTGGGCAGCAGGACGCCGTGGGCGACCTGCGTGATGACGCAGGCGTAGGGCGCCAGCGAGGCCGAGGTGATGCGTTCCTTCGTGTAGTCGAGCCGGTCCAGCCGGCCGGGGTAGAGGATATCGAGGTCCTCCCCGATGCGGCTGCGGGACGGATCGGCCAGAAGCAGGATGTCCTTGCGCCTGCGGGCCATGGCAACTCCGGAGCTGTGGCGTCGCCGCTATGCCTGTTCGTCGCGCGGGATTCGGTCGGCGTTTTCCGCCACCTTGCGGTAGGCGGCGGCGTACTGCGCGATCAGTTCGGGATAGTCCTTCTTGAACCACGGGATGCCGCAGGCGATCTCGTTGATGGATTCGGAGACGGGCAGCGCGCCGCGTCCCTGGCGCAGGTCCCGCTGGCCGAAGGAGACCATCGTCGGCTTGCCCATGCGGAACAGGTCGGCCTCGTGGAAGACGGGATGCAGGTGCAGCGCGAAGTTGGCGCCGGCATTGCACGCGCCGACGCCTTCGGCGCGGACGGCCTCGGTGAACTTCGCGCAGGAGAGTCCGTCGAGTTCCGCGGCCCGGTAGCAGCCCCGGGCGTAGTACCAGCCGCCCATCGTCGAGCCGGAGTCCTTCGGCGGCCGGTGCTCGTGGATGCCGGGCACGCCGTCCAGGAGGTCCCAGAAGCGGTTCAGTGCGGCCTGGACCTCGGCGATGCGGGCGGGGTAGTACTTCAGTTGGACGCGTCCCATGGCGGAGCACCATTGGTTCATGCGGTGCTTGAAGCCGCCGAGCGGGATTCCGGCGAACTTCTTCAGTTCGGGGTCGGTGACCTGCGGATCGACCGGGTTCCAGCGCGAGTAGCCGCCGGTCCGTTCGTAGTGGCCGTAGGCGATGCAGTGCTCGTAGATGGCGCGGTCGCTGGTGACGAGCATGCCGGCCTCGCCGATGGCGAAGCTCTTGCCGGCCATCATGCTCATGGCGCCCACGTCGCCGATGGTGCCGAGCATCCGGCCCTTGTAGAGCCCGCCCTGGGCGTGCGAGACGTCCTCGATGACCTTCACGCCGTGCTTGCGCGCGATGGCCATGATCCGGTCCATCTCGCAGGGATAGCCGCAGTAGTGGACGACCACGATGGCCCGCGTGCGGGGGCCGATACGGTGTTCGATGTCGTCGGGGTCGATGCAGAGCGTGTCCGGCAGGATGTCGCAGAAGTGGACGGCCGCGCCGAGCGACAGGGCGGGCACGGCGCTGGCCCAGTAGGTCATGCTGGGGCAGATGATCTCATCGCCGGCTCCCACGCCGCAGGCCCACATGGCGGCGCGGAGCGACTCGGTGCCGTTGGGATAGGCCAGGGCGAACGGCGCCCCGATCCACTGCGCGAACTCCTGCTCGAACTGCTTCGTGATCGCCGTGCCGCTCATCGCGCGGTCGCGCAGGACACCCAGCACGGCCTGCTCGTCTTCTTCGGTCACGATGGGCCAGACGAAGGCGTCGCCCGCGTCGAGGGTCACCGTTTTGGGTCCGCCCAGAAGGGCCAGTGTGTCTTTCCCGTCGGCCATGACTCTACTCCTGAAAGAACGCGCGCCGTCTCGTTGGGTCAGCGGGGTTTCGGCAGGCCTTCGAGGCCGCTGAGCGACTCCTTGAGGATCTCCTCGGGAAGCGCCATGTCCTGCAGCTTGCCCTGGAAGAAGGCATCGTATGCGGCCATGTCCATCATGCCGTGTCCCGACCAGTTGAAGAGGATCACCTTCTCCTTGCCCTCTTCCTTGGCTTTCTTCGCCTCCTGGATGGCGGCCGCGATGGCATGGGACGTCTCCGGGGCGGGCAGGAAGCCCTCGGTGCGCGCGAACAGGACGGACGCCTCGTAGCACTCCAACTGGTGCAGGGCGCGCGCCTCGATCAGTCCGTCGCGGACCAGTTGGCTCACCAGCGGCGCCATGCCGTGGTAGCGCAGCCCCCCGGCATGGATGGGGGGCGGCACGAAGTCGTGCCCCAGCGAGTACATCGGCAGCAGGGGCGTCATCTTCGCCGTGTCGCCGAAGTCATAGACGAACGGGGCGCGCGTGAGCGTGGGGCAGGCCGCCGGTTCGGTGGCCAGGATGTGGACCTCCTTGCCGGCGATCTTCTCCCGGATGAAGGGGAAGGACAGCCCGGCGAAGTTGGAGCCGCCGCCGGCGCAGCCGATGACCACGTCCGGCCAGTCGCCGGCCAGGGCCATCTGCTTCAGGGCCTCTTCGCCGATGATCGTCTGGTGCAGGAGCACGTGATTGAGCACGCTGCCGAGCGAGTAGCGGGTGTCTTCCGACATCACCGCCTGCTCGACCGCCTCGCTGATAGCGATGCCGAGGCTGCCCGGCGTGTCCGGCATCCTGGCCAGGATGGCCCGGCCCGCTTTGGTCTCCGTGCTGGGGCTGGCCACGCACTCGGCGCCCCACGCGGCCATCAGCAGCTTGCGGAAGGGTTTCTGGTCGAAGCTGATGCGGACCATGAACACCTTGCACTCGAGTCCGAACAGGGCGCACGCCATGGCCAGGGCGCTCCCCCATTGGCCGGCGCCGGTCTCGGTGGTGATGCGCTTGATGCCGTAGACCTTGTTGTAGTAGGCCTGGGCGACGGCGGTGTTCGGCTTGTGGCTGCCCGGGGGGCTGACGCCCTCGTTCTTGTAGTAGATGCGGGCCGGCGTGCCGAGGGCCTCTTCCAGGGCCTTTGCGCGGTGCAGGGGGCTGGGCCGCCAGAGCGCGAGCTTCTCCAGGACGGGCTCGGGGATGTCGATCCAGCGCTCCTGGCTTACCTCCTGCTCTATCAGGTTCATCGGGAAGATGGGGGCCAGGTCCTCGGGGGACACCGGCTTGCCCGTCGCCGGGTTCAGCGGCGGCTGCAGCGGGTTGGGCATGTCCGCCTGAATGTTGTACCACTGGCGAGGGATCTCGTCTTCCCTCAGGATGATCCGCATTGGCGTACTCACGGGCAGTTGTCCCTCCTGCCGGGCAATCGGCTGCAGGTGTAGTGACAAGGAGTCAGCATACTATCGCGTCCCGACGCCGGGTGCAAGGCACACGTCCGACGGCGCATGCGTCGAGAGGCCATCTTCCGCCGCCGTGCTTCAGGCGGAGTATGTCTCCTGCTCCGTGGGCAGCACGACCTCCCGGGCGCCCATCTTCTGCAGGTCGGCAGCCAGCGTCGATGCGGCCTCGTCCTCACCGTGGACGACGAACGCCTTGTCTACCTCTGGGCCCATCTCCGCGAAGTAGTCGCCCATCTCCTTTCGGTCGGCGTGGGCGCTCAGGGCGTTGATGGTGTGCACCTGCGCCAGCAGGTCGTAGCTTTCGCCGAATATCCTGACGGGGCTCTGCCGCTCGACCAGCCGCCGGCCCAGCGTGTGCCGGGCCTGGTACCCGACGATCAGGATGACGTTGCGCTCATCGCCGACGGAGTGCTTCAGATGGTGCAGGATTCGGCCGCCCTCGCACATGCCCGAGGCGGAGACGATGATGACGGGGCCGGACATGTCGTTGAGCTTCTTGGACTCTTCGGCGTCTTCCGTGTACGTGAGGGTGGGGAAGCGGAAGGGGTCCTCTCCCTTCTGCAGAAGGGCGGCGGCTTCCTCATCATAGCATTCGGGATGGCGCCGGTGTACGGCAGTGGCCTTGGTCGACAGGGGGCTGTCGACAAACACGGGGATCTCGCCCATGCCGCCTTCCCGGCACAGCTCGCTGAGGAAGTAGACGATCTGCTGGGTGCGACCGACGCTGAAGGCGGGGATGATCAGCCGCGCGCGGTCGTGCCGCACCTGTTCGCACAGCGCGCCCAGCGTGGCCTTGACGTCCTGGCGGGCCGGATGCAGGCGGTTGCCGTAGGTGCTTTCGGTGATCAGGACGTCGACGTCGTGCAGCACGTGCGGGTCGCGGATGATGGGCATGGCGCGTCGCCCGATGTCGCCGGTGAAGAAGAGCCGGCGCGTCGTGCCGTTCTCGCGCACGTCGAGCTGCACGAACGCCGAGCCCAGGATGTGCCCCGCGTCGTGGAACGTGAGCGTCACCCGCGAGGTCAGTTCCTGCGGCTTTCCGTAGGGGACCGTCCGGAACGCTTCGAGGACCGCCGGTATGTCCTCGGGTGTGTAGAGCGGCTCGAACGGGTTCTTGCCCTGGCGCCGGCGTTTGCGGTTGACGTACGCGACGTCCTGAACCTGCAGGTAAGCCGAGTCCGCCAGCATGATCTCGCACAGGCCCCGCGTGGGGGGCGTGGCGAAGATCGGGCCCCGGTAGCCCCGCCGGAGCAGGGAGGGGAGGTTGCCGCTGTGGTCGATGTGTGCATGGGAGAGCACGCATGCGTCGATGGACGAGCAGTCCAGCGGGATCTCACGGTTGCGCTCGAAGGCCTCCTTGCGCTTGCCTTGGTAGAGCCCGCACTCGAGCAGTATGCGTTTGCCGTCGACGGTGAGAAGGTGCATCGAGCCCGTCGTCGTGCCGACGGCGCCGAAGAACTGAAGGTCCATTCCGCCTCCCGGACAGTCTACACAGGAATGTGGGGAACGCTCCACGATACCCGGGAAGCCCCGTCGGGTCAAACAGCGGCACGGTCCGGTCCGTCAACTGGAATCTCGCCTGCCGAGGCCCCATACTGGCGACTTCGCCATGGCTGCGGGACAGACCGGACGGACCGAGAAGATCGACCTGACATCAGGCCCCCTGATGGGGCACCTGGTGCGCATGGCCTGGCCGACGGTGCTGGGCATCGTGCTGCAGTCGCTCTACAGCATGGCCGATACGTTCTGGCTGGGCCGGCTGGGCGAGGGCAAGGGCGTGGTGGCCGTCGCGTCGCCCGGCGTCGTGCGGCCGGTTCTGTTCATTGCCGTCTCGCTCGGGTTCGGGCTGAGCATGGGCGGCACGGCGCTTGTGGCGCAGTTTACCGGGGCGGGAGAGCACCGCCGGGCCGACCGCGCGGCCGGCCAGACGCTGCTTCTGCTCAGCGCGATGGGAGTGCTGGCTGCCTTGCCCATCGTCCTGCTGGCGCCGGGGATTCTGCGGCTCATGCGGGTGCCCCCGGGTGTGGTGGCGTCCGCCTCCGCCTACCTGCGCATCTTCATTGCCGGCCTGCCGTTCATGGCTTTCTCGATGGCGTATGCGTCGGTCCTCAGGGCGCTGGGCGACACGATCACGGCCGTGGTGATCGTGGGCGCGACGAACCTGCTGAACTTCGCCCTGGATCCGGTGTTGATCTTCGGCTGGGGCGGGCTGCCGGCTCTGGGGGTGCGGGGGGCCGCTCTGGCCAGTGCGATCGGGCAGGTTCTGAGTGCGTTCGGGTGCTACGTCTGCATGCGCCGGGGCCGGGCGGGGCTGCACGTTGGACTGGCCGAGTTCGTGCCCGACTGGACGCTGATCGGCCGGATCATCGCCGTGGGCGTGCCCGCCGGCGTCGGGTCCGCAATGAACTCCGTGGGCCTGGCCATCTTCCAGACGATCATCAACAGCTTCGGGACGGCCGTGGTGGGGGCCTTCACCATCGGCTTTCAGGTGCTGCATTTCTTCGACGCCCCCATGCACGGTGTGGCGCACGCGGCCGCACCGATCGTGGGGCAGGCCCTGGGGGCCGGCAAGGTGGCGCTGGCGCGCCGCGCCGTGCGGATGAGCGTCATCACGATGGCCCTGATCCTGCTGGCGCCCACGGCCTTCCTGATGCTCCGGGGGCAGTGGGTGGCGCGCATCTTCATCCAGGACGCGGACGTCATCGCCGAGAGCGGCCGGTTCTTCCGGATCGTGCCGGCGTCGACCTACTTCTTCGGGGTGGTGATGGTGCTGATGGCGGCGTTCTACGGGTCCGGCCACACGCGTCCGGTGATGGCCATCTCGTTCGTGCGGGTGTTCGGCGTGCGGATTCCGGCGGGGGCGATGCTGGCCTTCTGGCTGCACCTGGGCAGCGTAGGGGCCTACCTCGGGATGGTCGCCGGCAACGTCGCCGGCGCGCTGCTGTCGGTCTTCCTGTTCCTCAAAGGAGGGTGGGAGACGGGCGTGGTCGGCGGGCTTGCACAGGGGAGCGACGAAGACGAAGGGGAGCCGCCGCCGCCCGCCTCGTAGGCGCTACCTGTCCAGGATCGGGCCGTAGAGGGGGCCGTCGGAGCGCGCTGCATCGGCCGCACGCAGGGCGGAGAGCGCTTCGGCGACGACGTCGGCGATGGATTCCTCTTCGCTCACCTCCGTCAGCGCACTGGCGATCTGCCGGTGCACGAACTCGGTGGGATTCGGGACGGACAGGTCGTACTCGCCCTCCCGGGCTGCGTAGTCCGCTCCGATTCGGCCGAGCAGGTCCACAGCCAGCCGCATGCGGCGCACGTTGGCGCGGCGCATCTCCCGTTCGTTCTCCTCGCGGGTGAGGCGCAGGGTCTCGACGGCCATGAAGGGGTTGATCGTGGTCTTGGTGGCGAAGTAGGAGAGGAAGCGGATCGTGAACTGGTTGTGCCGGAGCAGCCAGGCGCCCTCGGCCGTCAACTCCCGCACCCTGTCGAATCGGTGGCTCAGCAGGCTCAGGTACTGGTAGATGTGCGGATGGTCCAGGCGCTTGCCCTCGGCCATGAGGCGGGTGATGTCGTCGACGACCAGGCGGCCGGCCTGTGCCAGTCTCGTCATGCCGTCCTTATACGCCGCCTCCATGCGATCGGCCTCGGCGGTGCAGTAGGATGCCTCCTCGTCGGAGAGGCTGGCGGGGCGGTCGGCCAGCATGTCCACGAACTTCCCGACGGCCTGGCGGCGAACGGGTTCGGAGGCCGCGGAGGATTCCTCGATGAGCGCCCGGAGGGCCGACGCCTCGGCGCCCACGAACACCCTCTTGCGCAGTTGCTCCTGGAGTGCCGTCAGGCGGCGGCGTTCGGTTCCGGCCGCCCGGCCCGGGCGTCCTTCGGCGACCCAGACGAGCACTTCGGTGATCTGGTTCTCGACGTACGTCATCTCGGCGTCGGCCCGGCGTTCCGCGATCATGTCGTCCAGCACCTGGCGATCCTCGTCGCTCAGTGCGAACTCAGGGGGCAGCGTGCCGTCGGCGGACATGCTGGCCAGGAGGGTTCCTACGAGGCTGCGGCGGGCGGAGGTGACACGCCACTCGACGGCCTTGCGGAGGGCCAGAGCACGGGCCATCCGGGGGTCGTCCTCCTCGTTCTGCAGGAGTTCCTGGTTCACATAGAGGAAGGAGAGCATCGGCCGGCGCTGCAGCACCTCCATCGCTCGGCGCCCCGTGTCGCTCTGCAGATCGACCGCCTCGGCGCCCAGGCTGCCGCGCAGGTCGCGAATCGCCGCCCGCAGTCGGGCCTGCGTCACCACCGAGAACGAGATGTGCAGGACGCTGTAGATGCAGAAGGGCACGAAGATGACGTAGAAGGGGACCGTGAACCACCGGGGAAGCAGCGGACCGGTGGCCGCCTCCCGCAGCGTGGGGGTCTGCTGTTCCTGCTCGATGCGGCTTGCTTCGCTCATTGTGGGGACTCGACTGTCAGAATGGCACCATGGTGATGGCTCTGTGGATCAGGAGGATGGCCACGGCTCCCATCCCCACAAGGCCGGTGCCGCAGGCGAAGCCGGCGGCAAGTACGGGGGTGAAGTTGCCCCAGCGCTGGCGGCCGAAGACCTTCTGCATGTAGAACCGGCCCAGCAGGGCGGCGGCCAGCATGGGTGCGGCCCAGGCGGGGTCGCCGACCAGCCCGGTGATCGTTCCGTAGAGGAAGAGCGTGGGGGCTCCGATGAGGCGAAGGAACGTGTACATGGCCACGGCATAGCCGGTGCCGCAGCCGATGACGCGCCAGTTGAGGGCCTTGAGGAAGAAAGCGTTGCCCGTGGTCGTGGCCGTCATCCAGAAGGCGGTCATGGTGGCGTCGCGCGGCCAGAACCGCATGGCGTTCGGGTAGTCCTCCGGGATGTCGCTGATCTTGTAGAGGAAGGACCAGAACAGGAGGCCGGCGACGACGGCGATCGGCGCCATCAGAAGTTGCGCCTTGAAGATGCTCGTGAACCTCGTGCCCGTCAGTTCCACCTCACGGAAGTGCAGGGCGCTGCCGCCCTGGTCGCCCATGGGCACCGGCGCATACCAGATGTCCACGCCCTTGTAGCCGCTCAGGACGAAGGCGGCCTCGCGAACGTAGGGGATGCCCACGGCGTGGCCGGTCAGACCGTGCAGGCGCGCGCTGACGTAGGAGATCATCGGCGTCCAGACAAATCCGAACAGGAGCAGCAGCCAGACGGGGAACTTGGGCACCAGCCAGTGGCAAAGCATGATCATCCAGAGCGTGCCGGCGATGTAGAACAGCACGGCCACCGGGATGGGCACGTCGCCCCGGCCTTTGGGGGGTGCCAGCGACCCGCCGCTGGTGGCGGACCGTGCGGCCTGGGCCTTGATGGCCTGGCTGAAGGCGGCGTAGAAGCCCAGCAGGGCGATGGCCACGGCCGTGCCGATCGAGAAGCTCAGCCAGAAGTCGAACTGGTTGGCCAGGCCCGTCTCGATGTAGTCCATGCCGGGCTGCCACATGTTCAGTATGCCGATGCGGTAGAGGATGGGGTTGAGGATCAGCCGCCCGAGCACGCCGCCGCAGAAGTTGCCCACGACCATCCAGAAGGGCAGCACGAAGCCGGAGAAGATCAGTGCCAGGTTCGTGCCGATGGCCAGAGGCACGGCGCGGAACCACCCCACATTCTGGAGCTTGGTGGTGAAGTCGTAGAACGGCACGGGGATCAGGTAGAGCGGCTTGCGCAGGAAGACGTCCGAGAGCGGGGGAATCGCCACGTAGATCAGGCCGAAGACGATGCCCACCGTGCTGCCGATCGAGAAGCAGCGCCACCGCCACGTCTCCTCGTCGCTCTCGGCAAGGGCCGTCACGCCCTTGGCGGCGATGGGCGCCATCGGGAAGGGCAGGCGCTCGACGTCGCTGGTCAGGCGGAAGACGGCGTAC
This sequence comes from Candidatus Brocadiaceae bacterium, assembly GCA_012728835.1. Lineage (NCBI taxonomy): Bacteria > Pseudomonadati > Planctomycetota > Candidatus Brocadiia > Candidatus Brocadiales > Candidatus Brocadiaceae > Candidatus Brocadiaceae bacterium. The sequence goes on from JAAYEJ010000012.1 coordinate 56,955, forward strand.
CCGAGGCTGAAGAAGCTCAGGCGCCCCCAGATCGTAAACAGGGCGAGCAGCCCCAGTTGCGGCCACCAGTCCCTGTGCAGCAGGGACCGCTGGATGAACGCCTCGCTGCCGGGCGGCGGTGCCTTCCAGAACGGTATCTGGTTGGCGATCTCGAACTGGACCGCCGCATCGCTGCGGACGAAGTACGTCATCCCCACGAACGTGTTCATCCACAGGTTCGGTATGGCCGCGCCCAGCACGCTGAAGGTCACGCTGTAGATGACGAACATCTCCTGGCGGCTCAGCGTCGTGCGGCAGCGCTTGGCGATTTCCAGGAAGACGATGAGGGTGACCCAGACGGCCGGCTGCCCGAGCTGCTGGCCGAGCATGAGGAACATGAACATCGAGCCGGGCATGACGACGAACGCGACGAACAGGCCCGCCAGGATGGCCTTGATGCCGAATCCGTCGGCGAATGCCGTGGGCTCTTCCTGCTCCTCGCGTATCTTCAGATAGTCTTCGCCGCCAGCCATTGGTCGCCTATGCTCCGGTCCGTTTTCATGGCCCAGCGGCCGCCCCGGCGGGGGCGGCCGGCATTCAGCTCGTCTGAACGGCCTGCCCGCTGAGGCGCGCCCGGCCCTCGGCGGTCAGCCGCTTCTTGGCGTCGGTCGTGACCAGGCGCCAGATCAGCAACTGCTTGCGCAGGTCCTTGAGGAATCCCAGGTTCATCCGGTGCCAGGTCTGGAACTCGCCGCTCTTGCGCGTCAGAACGAAGTACAGATACGTGATGTCGGGCTGTTCGGCGTCCGGCACGCTGGATATCTTGACGCTCTGGCTCACGCCCATGTCCAGAGGCGCCACCCAGACGGTGGCCTCCATGGAGATGCGTCGGGAGCCTTCGACCGTCTCCTCGTAGAACGCCAGGTCGGCCGAGGTGAAACTGCCCACCGCGTCTTCGTCGTTGCTCTCGAAATACTCGTAGAGGTAGGAGATCACGCCGAGCGCCTCATGGGAGCTGACCGTGAACGGGAACCAGATCTCCCAGACGTCGCTGGTCGGCTTGGCGATCGTCATCCGGCGCGTCTCGTCCGGCACGCTCAGCTTGCCGGCCATGCGGGCGGGGTAGGCCGTCGAGAGCAGCACGACGACCACCACCGCCAGGGCCGACCACACGGCGCTGACGCTGGAGTAGTTCAGCGAGATGCCCTCCATCAGGGCGGGCACGTGGACGAGCCCCCGGCTGATCACCTGGCCCAGCAGGTATCCCAGCATGGCGCCCATGACGGCGAACACGCAGCTTTCGGCGAAGAACAGCGCGCCGATGTGCACCGGAGCGAGCCCGACCGAGGCGTAGGTCTTGATCTCGCCGATCCGCTCGTAGACGGCCCCGAGCATCGTGTTGAACACGATGAGCGCGGCGATCATGATCGGCACGACCAGGCCCTTGAGCCCTCCCATGCTCAGGCGGGCGCGCGTGGCCACGCGATGCACCTGCGGCGTGCCGCCCGGCGTCTTGCTGTAGCCCGCATACAGCGCCAGGTTCACGCGGCTGAGGAGCTCCTGGAGCACCTGCCGGAACGGACGCAGCGAGGTGGCGCCCGTGCGGCCCGGTCCGGCGGCGATGGAGCGGACCGTGCCGCCCAGCTTCAGGTTGAGCTCGTTCGGGATGAAGAGCACGCGGTCCGGCTCCATGTGCACGTACTGCTCTTCTTCCTCCTGCTGGGCGGACTTGCGGTGGACGAACGTCTCTACGTCCATCTCCCCGGTGGCGCTCAGGGCCAGCCCGCCGCTCCCGGCGGCCGTGCCGGTCTGGCCTTCGCGGTACTGCTGGGCGACGAAGTCGACGGGGGTGATCTCCTCGTCATCGACGTCTTCGTAGCGGAACAGCTCGTCGCTGTTGATCGAGCCGATCACGCGCAACTGCCGGCCCATGACGCTGATGTAGGCCCGGCCCATGTCGGAGTCCTCGAGGCGCAGGTTCTCCTTCATGCGCGTCGGCACGATGCAGACGAAGGGCCAGTCGGGAGCCGACCGGTCGAACCACCCGTGGCTGAGGTACTGCGGGGTGTGGATGCCGGAGAACTGCGCTTCCTCGGGCGTGAGGCCGAGGATGGCGTTGGCCACCGCCTCGCCCTCGCCGCCGACCCGCGAGATCTCGATCTGAAGCTCCTCGGTCTTCTTCCGGTTGACGAACCAGCTGCGCGGGGCGACGTCCATGCCGCGCACGCGGAAGAAGTTCATCATGTCGTAGGCCACGAACTCCGGCAGCGGCCCCCAGCCGAGGCCGCGCAGCAGCACGCCTTCATACGGGGCCTCGCGCGGCGAGGCGTACTCCAGCATGCGCGTGGGCATCGTCTCGAAGCTGGTGAACGACAGGATCGTGAACGTCAGCAGGATCAGCGTGGCCGCCGTCAGCCCGGTGCGCACCTTGCGTTTGCGCATGTTGGAGATGCCGAGGATGAAGGCCGCCATCGTCGCGCTGGCGCGGGCCACGTCGGCCCGGTGGATCATGTCGACCTTCTGGCGCAGGTGTTCCATCACGATGTTGAACTTCGCCAGCAGGTACCAGATTACGCCCAGGGCGGCGACCAGCATGAAGAAGCCGTCCAGGATGATGATGGGGGTCTCGGAGAGCTGGAAGGCCGGGTGTACGAGCCGCAGGACGATGTAGGAGAGCACGAACAGACAGGCGATGGCCAGCAGCTTCTTGCGGATGTCCACCACGTTCAGCAGCAGGCGTTCGGCGAAGATGACGAACGGCAGCAGCAGGGCGAAGTAGAAGACCACGCCCTTGACGACGTCCGTGGCCGTGTCGCGCACGTCCGGGTAGACGCGGTTCTCCAGCGCCCAGGCCATGTTCACGTTGTCGTAGAAGGTGTCGTAGTTCCCGGCGCCCATCTCGCGGCGGGCGTTGTGGATGTGCGCTTCGGCCTGGTCGTACAGCTCCCAGACCCGCGTCTTGTAGATGCCGCTCTGCGTGAGCCGGTCCATGCGGTGGGCGTCGAGGCTGTGCATGTCCTGGACGGTCTGAAGCCCGGTCAGGTAGATGAAGTTCTCGGTCTGGTCGGCACGGTACCCGATGCCCGTCTTCTCCCGCTTGCTGCGCTCCTGCTCGGTCACCTGGTCCTGGTAGTTCAGCAGCAGCCCCTCGTTGCCGACGGCGGTGGCCGCCATGAGGTACTTCACGTTGCGGTCGCGGCGCGTGAAGTAGACGGCCAGCGGCTTGCTGAAGGGATCGTCGACGGTCTGCTGGCCGACGAACGAGACCAGTTCGTCGGGCTGGAACTCGCTGTTGGATTCGCCCCGGACCGCGATCGTGCGGCCGAGCGTGGCCAGGGACAGCGGGTCGATCAGGTCGAAGATGGTGTTGCAGACGGCCCGGAAGAAGTTCATCCGAACGTCCGTCTCTCGTTCGGTCCAGTCGGCCTCCCGCGCGCGGGCCGAGGCCGCCACCAGCTCGGATTGGGCCACTTTGCTGACGACGCCGTCCGTGGGCGACAGGGCGAAGCCGTCGACGCGGAACGTCTGGGCGTCGACCAGCCCGAAGACCTCGAAGTGGCCCTGCACGTTGCTGATGCGGAAGTCCAGCGTCGAGACGCCCATCATGCTCTTGGAGCGGCTGGTCAGGGTCGGGGCCAGCATGCTGACGGCCACGGTGGCGTTCGGGATGGGCGTCTTCGGCATGTAGGCCAGGAGGGCCAGCTCAATGGTGAAGCCGAAGATGCTCCCGATCTTGCGCTGCTTCCAGATGTCCTTGCGCTGGATGGGCAGCACGGGGATGTCGGCCGTGCTCTTGATCAGGTGGGCGCAGGCGATGGCCTGCCGGCGGACGTTGTCGAGGTACGGCTCCAACTCCTCGTAGGTGTCCTGCGGCGTGTTGACGCTGTTGCGGGGGTCGCCGGCCGTCGCCAGCGTGATGCCCGGGTAGCCGCACAGCGAGATGACCTCGCTGTCGAAGGCCATCAGGTCGGGCACCAGAGACCGCCAGTCACGGCCCTGTTGGGGCACGATGCCGCTCAAGTACTTCAGAGTCCCGACCGGGCCGCCGCGGACGGACAGCCCGTTCATCCACTCCGTCAGCAGGCTGCTGTACTCGGCGTAGGCCCGCTGGAGATCAATCTCCTGGTTGCTCCAGCTCAGCGTCAACTGGTCGTAGAAATTGCCCTTGTAGAAGGACCCCAGGCTGTTGTGCCGGCTGGAGAGGTCCAGTCCGATGAAGAAGTACGGCTCGCCCGTGGCCTGGCCGGCCGAGGCGTTGGGGCCGCTTCGGCGGGGGTACATGGTGCGGAACGCGTAGTCGCGCACGCCCGAGAGAGCCTGGTAGTGGCCGGGGGCGGCAATGAACTTCACCTTGCGCCGCGGCGGGTGCTTCGTCAGATACCTGGCGACCTCCAGCATGGTCGCCACGCCGCAGGTGCTCTCCGCTCCCGGGCAGAGGGCGGGGACGACCGAGGTCCCGTCGTAGTAGGTGAACACCACCAGCGCCTGATCCGCCAGTTGCGGATCGATGCCCGGGATCTCCCCGCTGATGCGGAAGACGTCCATCTCCTCCCACCGCATCTGGGCCCGTACGGTCGCCCGGACCGACGCGCCTTCCGGCGTTCCCAGCCGGTGCAGCGCCGCCTCAGCCTCGTCGGCCGAGGCCGTCTCGCCCGCGCGCCCCGACAGGGCCGCGGCCAGGGCCGGCAACTGCGCCTTCTGGATGTAGTAGCGCGGGACCGGAACCGGAAGGTCCATGTACTTTTGTTCGGCGTCGATGCGGAACGCATGCGGCGACTGGACGAAGATGATGCCCGCCGCCCCGGCCTTGGCCACGTTCACCCACCGCGTGTCCGAAGCGAAATCCATCAGCACCAGGTTGCCGCGGATCTCCTTCTTGTTCATGTCGCTCAAGTGTCCCGGGCCGACCCACACCAGATTCCCGGTGATTCCGTCCGGCCCGGTCATGGGGGTGCGAACATAGTTGGGAAAGAGGCAGTAGAGGGGAAGCTCGCGGGAGCCGACCGTCAGGGTGGCCCCGTGCGAGGGGCGCTCGCCGCGCTCCGCCTCCGGAATGCGCTTGCCCCAGCGCTCGTCGTCCGGGACGATGGGCACAACGACCTGGAACGGCTCTTCCGTCACGTTGGCCAGCCCGAGCGCGCGGAACTCGGCGGCGATGTAGCGGCCGGCCTCGTAGCAGCCGGGGTACCCCGTGAACCGGCTCTGGTAACCGGACAGGTGCCGGATGTGTCTGGCGGGGTCGATGGCCCGCAGGTCGGCTTCCGAGTCGCTCGCGGCCGCACCGGGCTCTGCGGCCAAGCTCGGTGTTGCGAGCAGAAAGAAAACAAACGCCGTACAGGCCGCGAATCCCCACTTGCGCGCCATCTCTGGACCTTCTCGCATCAGGGCAACCGGTTGTCGCCGCCATTATAGGCGGTCGCCCAATGCTGTCAAACGGAAAAGCCGTCCTCCGATGGTCATGTCTGTGGCACCGACCACGGCGCCGTGGTAGAATGCCGGCAGCACACCCGACCCACCCTCTTCCGGAAGCCCCATCCATGGACGAAGCCATCCGCAAAGCGGACATCCTGATCGAAGCCCTGCCCTACATCCGGCGGTTCGCCCGCCGGCCCGTCGTGGTCAAGTTCGGCGGCAGCGCCATGGAGAGCGCCGCTGTCCTTGACGACGTCCTGCACGACATCGTGTTCCTGGCCACGGTCGGCATCCGCACCATCGTCGTGCATGGGGGCGGCCCCCAGATATCCGAGGCGATGAAGCAGGCCGGGCTGGAGCCGAAGTTCGTCGAGGGCCATCGCGTCACCGATGCCGAAACCCTGCAGGTGGCCGTGCGCGTGCTCTCGGAAGAAATCAGCGCCGACATCGTCCGCCGCATCCGCGCATGGGGCGGCCGTGCGCGTCCCGGCTACTCGGGCGGACGCAGCCTGCTGCGCGCACGCAGGAAGCTCATGCGCGCCACCGTCGACGGCGTGCCCCGGAAGATCGACGTCGGGTTCGTGGGCGAGGTCCACGACGTGGACCTCTGGACCATGCTGGACGCGACCGACGACGGCAGCGTGCTGGTCCTTCCCCCCATCGGTCAGGACGAGGGCGGCCAGCTCTACAACGTCAACGCCGACACCGCCGCCGCCGCCGTGGCCGGCGCCCTCAAGGCAGAGAAGCTGGTCTTCCTCAGCAACGTTCACGGGATCATGACCGAACCCGGAAACCCCGACTCCTTCATCTCGAGCGTTCCGGAGGAACAGGTGGAGGCGATGATCCGGGACGGCGTCATCTCGGGCGGCATGCTTCCCAAGGTGGCCGCCTGCGTGCGCGCTATCGATGCGGGGGTCCGCAAGGCGCACATCATCGACGGACGTCTGCCTCACTCGCTGCTGTTGGAGATCTTCACTGACAAGGGCGTCGGCACGGAGATCCTGAAGTCGGCTCCCCCCGCCGGCGCTTAGAGCGGCCCATGCCGAGCGTCTCCTTCCAGAGCCCGACCGTCCTGCTCGGTCTGGGGCTCGTGCCCCTGCTGTGGCTCGCCTGGGGGCAGGCGGCACGGCAGGCCCGGCGCATCGGTGAGCATTACGGCGGGCCGAAGTCCTTGTCAGGCAATCCGTTGCGGGGCGCGGCGCGGCTCCTGGCCCTGGTGCTGCTGATCGCCGGGACGGCCGGGCCCGGCTACCTCGGCGCGGGCGTCGATGCCCGGGCGGGGACGCCCGTCGTGTTCGTCCTCGACGTCTCCGCCAGCATGGAGGCGCGGGACGCCGTGCCGGATCGCCTGGCGGCTGGCCGCGCCGCCGTGCGCGACCTCTGCGCGCTCGTGCCGGATGCGTGCGCCGCCCTGGTGGCCGGCGGGGAGGCCGCCGCCGTCGTGTGCCCGCCGACGGACGACCGCCGGGCCTTCCTGGCCATCCTCGACCAGGCGGCCGTCGGCTGGATGCCGGCCGGCACCTGCGTGGCCGCCGGGCTGGAGGCGGCGCTCCCGCTGGTGGAGCGCGAGGGAGGCGCCGTCATCCTGGTGAGCGACGGCGAGGACCACGGGCCGGCGCCCGACGAGGGCCTCGAGGCGCTGCGCCGTGCGGGTGCCGTGGTGCATACCGTGACGGTCGGGACGCCGGTCGGAGCGCGCGTCGACCGGGCGACGCCCGCCGGCGGCGATCCGCCCCTGAGTCGGGCACGGCCGCAGGCCATGGCGGAATGGGCGCGCCGCGGCGGCGGGCGGGCGTGGACGGCGCCCGGCGGCCTGCCCGCCCGCGCCGACCTGGTCGTGCCGCCCGGCCTGCGTTGGGAGGCTGCGCGCCGCCGCGGCGTGCTGGTGGATCTCAGCCCCTGGCTGTACGCGGGCGCCGCGCTCCTGGCGGCCCTGTCCCTGCGGCTCCTCTGAGCCCGATCAGGCCGGGCTCTGCGCCGCCCGTCGGGCGAGTTCGGCTCCGAGCTTCCGGCAGGCCTCCGCCTCGGCCTCGCCCGGGGCGCCCTTGATCATCAGCGTCTCGGCCACGAGGGGACCGACGCGCTGGAAGAGCCCCTCGAACGGCTCCTTGATGCGCCCCCCGCCGCCGTGCGTGGCGAACAGCGCGACCGGGATGCCCTCCAGCTCCTCGTTACCCTTGCGCTTGGCGATCAGCCAGTCGTCCATGAACTGCTTCAGCATGCCGGCAGGGTAGCTGAAGTAGTCCGGCGCACCGAACGCGACGCCGGCGCATTCCTCCAGTATGGCGGGGTCCACGCGGCCGTCGTTGGTGTTGAACGAGACGACCTCGAAATCGCCCGCCGAGCGGATCCCCTCGATCACGTGCTCGGCGGCGGCCTTCGTGTTGCCCAGCGACTGCGAATGGTAGATGACAGCGATCTTGCTCCGGCGCATCCCGTCTCTCCCTTCTTCGCGAGGGTCAACGCTCCCTCAGGCGTCCAGCCGGCCGCCTGCGTCCGAACGGAACTGACTCCACAGGCGGCGGAAACGGCTCCTGTAGATTACATCGAACAGCCGTTCGCGCCCCGGGAAATTCCGCTCGACGAACTCCCGGAGCTTCCGTATCTCGATCACCACGTCGATGGCCGGGTAGTCGCTCGCCACGATCAACGAGCAGATGCGGTCCGCCCGGCGCTGCAGCGCGCGATACGACTCCTCGGACTCCGGCCTGTCATCGACGTCGTCCACGCCGCGCCTCCCGGCCCGCGTCATCCGCCCATCCTAAAGCACGCGGCGCCCTCCCGCAACGCGCAGCCGGCCCGGGTTCAACGCTCGCCTTCATTCCTCGCGACCTTCCGCCACGCCCACCGAACGATGAGCCAGTCCACGACGACCGACGTGATTGCCGCCAGAACAACAACCACCATGGGGTTCCTGTCAACTGACGCATAATGGGGCCTGCCCAAAGCGGCAATGCCCAGCGTTTTCCAGGCGACGGCCACGGCGATGACGACACGCCAGAACATGTAGACGAGTATGTCGAGCAGCAGCAGCGGGAAAAGGAGGCCGTCCGCGAGTGCCAACCCGAGCCCATGGAGCCGTCCGGCCGAACGCCGGATCTGACCGACGGCGATCCATCCCAAGATGGTTGTGGCAAAGGGGGCGAGAGAGCCGAGCGGCAACAGCACTACCAATGCCGCGATCTGCCACCAGGCTGGTCCGGGTGCAGGACTACCGTGGGGGCCCGTTACGGGCACAGCGACGAGCCACAGGAGCAACATGACAAACGTGAACGGAGCCCAGGCTGCGCCCACAACCGCCACACGGGAAAGGCGCGAAGGCCGAACACCGGTGGTCGGTGTACTCTCGTCGGTTGCCGCCTGCCCATCCTCGACGTAGGACTCCGCCGCGTCCAGCATCCCCAGAACCGCCTCTACGTCGGCTGTAGTGGGCTCATCGCCGGCGCGCTCTTCAAGCATGTCGCGGATCTGTGCCTCCACGTCGCCGGTCACGCTACGGCGTTCCGTAAGCGGCATGCCGCGGGCGGCGAGGGCCCTGTCGATTGTTTCGAGGTGCTCTGTGATGAGGTGTTCGGGGTCCGAGCGATTCTCACTGCCCGCCATTTTATCCCTCCTTGAGCAGTTCGTTGACCACAGAAGCCACCTGCTGCCAGCAGAGCGTCATGTGCGCCAGGCGGGCCCGGCCCGCCGGGGTCAGACGGTAGTAGCGGCGCGGCGGACCGTTGGGGGAGGGTGCCTCCCGCACAAGCACGAGCTTCTGCGCCGCCAATCGGGCCAGGACCGGGTAGACCGTGCTCTCGCTGATCCCGAGGGACTCTGCGCCGCCAAGACGCTGCAGAATCTGGTAGCCGTAGGCCTCGCCCTGCCGCAACGCTCCCAGGACGCAGGGTTCCACAAGCCCCTTCCGCAACTGAGCCAGCCAGACGCGCATGTCACTCCCCTCGGTCTATAGTGGATTATGCTATACGATAACGTATGGTAGCGTCAAGAGGCCCTTTCGCAACATCTTGGGGTCGGCAGAATCGGCGTGGGCGCGCGGCGTCTCAGAGGAGTCGTGGCGGCCTTGCCCTGCGGGCGCTCGGCCTGATAGCGCGCAGGGTACCCAGCGCTCACGCGCTGGGCCAAACGACCTGCCGCCCGCCCGGGGGCGGGCTCAACGTGCAAACGCCGCTGCGTTTGCCGCAGATCCGCCGTTGAACCACGACGACACGACGAGCACGACGAAAACAGCGGGCGAACGGGGCGGGCGAACGGGCGATGGCGCTGCACCGCGGAGTGCTGGAGGGCATGCGGCGGCTCCTCAACTGCACGGCCCCATGAGGATGTCATCCCGAGGGCCGCTCAGGCGGCCCGAGGGATCTGGCCGTGGCTCGGGCGAACGTGCTCAGCCGACGGAGCACAGGCAGAAGCGGCCGTTCGGACGGGCTCCCCCCCCTTACAACTCGTCCCTGTACTTGCGGTAGAGGCCGCGGAACTGGTGGTAGGTCAGGCCCAGGGCCTCGGCGGCGAGGCGCTGGTGGAAGCGCGCGCCCTCCAGCGCCTCCCGAAGCAGGCGCACTTCGAGTTCCCGCACCGCCTCCGCGAACGGCTTGCCGGAGGCCGGGGCGGAGGGGGGCGTTTCGGACGGCTCGGCGGCCGGTTCGGCGCGGTCGGACGCCGGCGCGTGAGGAGAGCGGAACGGGTCGAAGTCGATCGTGTGGATGACGGGCGAATCGGCGCGGTAGACGGCGCGCTCCACGACGTTCTTGAGTTCCCGCACGTTGCCTGGCCAGGCATGGGCTTCGAGCCGGGCGAGGGCGCCCGCGTCGAACTCGGGCACCTCGTCCCGACCCAGTTCATGGGCCATACGGGCGGCGAAATGCCCGGCCAGCAGTGCCACGTCGCCCGCGCGCGCCCTCAGCGGCGGCAGGAAGAGCACCTCGAACGACAGTCGGTCCAGCAGGTCCCGCTTGAACAGGCCCCGCCGGGCACGTTCGGCCAGATCGACATTCGTGGCGCCGACGATTCGGACGTCGACCTCGACCTTCTGCGCGCTTCCCACGCGCTCAAAGGCCCCGTACTCGACGACGCGCAGGATCTTCTCCTGCACCTCCAGCGGCGTGTTGGCGATCTCGTCCAGGAAGAGCGTCCCGCCGTCCGCCGCCTCAAACCGGCCGGCCCGGCGGGCGCCGGCGCCCGTGAAGGCGCCTGCCTCGTGCCCGAACAGCTCCGTCTCGATCAGGTTCGGCGAAAGGGCGGCGCAGTTGAGCGTCACCAGCGGGCCCTGCCACCGGCCCGAGAGGTAGTGGAGGCGGCGGGCGGCCAGCTCCTTGCCCGTGCCGCGCTCGCCGACGATCAGCAGGGGGCGGTCGACCCCGGCGGCAGCCGAAAGGTGCTCCTGGAACGCCAGGAACGCCTCCGATTCCCCCAGGGCCTCGGCCACGCGCTCAACCCCTCCCGGCATCGTGTCTTTCATGCGCGAATGGACCATTTAGAGGGCTAACTGACCTGATTGTAGCGGAAATCACCACGAAACGCAAGGGGGCCGCCCGGTGGGGGCATGCGCAAGTCTTTGGCTTCAAATCACTTGCGATGTGTGTGTTTTCTCTGGCATCCGTATTGCTCAGGGACGCCCCCAGGAGCGGCATTCACCGATGCTCAGAAGGAGGGACGGGAGATGGGTATCTTCAGCCGACTGCGGGACATCATCAGCTCCAACATCAACGCCATGCTGGAGCGTGCGGAGGATCCTGAGAAGCTCATCAAGCTGATGATCCAGGAGATGGAGGACACGCTGGTCGAGATCAAGGCGTCCTGCGCCGGCGCCATGGCCGCCTGCAAAAAGACGGAGCGCGCCCGCGACGAGGTCCAGTCCTACGCCGACCGGTGGGGCGAGAAGGCGGCCCTGGCTGTGCAGAAAGGGCGCGACGACCTGGCCCGCGAGGCCCTGGTCGAGAAGCGGCGCTACCGCGAGCGCGCCGAGGCCCTGGAGCGGGAGCTGACGCAGTTCCAGGGGCTGGTGCAGCAGTACCAGGACGATATAATGCAGCTGGAGGAGCGCTTGGCCTGTGCGCGCGAGAAGCAGCGGGTGCTCGTGCAGCGGCACGTGCACGCCCGGGGCAAGAAGCGCGTCGAGCAGGACATCCGCCGCGTCGACACCAGCGACGCGTTCGTCCGGTTCGAGCAGTTCGAGAACCGCATCGAGCGTATGGAGGCCGAGGCCGACCTCGTGAACGCGCACCGCAAGCCGGCCCTCGAAGAGCGCTTCGCCGAGATCGAGACCGACGAGGAGATCGAGCAGGAGCTTCAGGGGCTCAAGAACCGGACGGCGCCCGAGTAGCTGGAACACGCAGAAGGAGGCCGGACGATGCAAACGCTGGGACTGGCCATGCCGCTGGGGATCGGAATGGAGTCTCGGTCGGTCAGCGTACTTGCCGTGATTCTGTTCTTCCTCATTCCCCTGCTGATCCTGATCGCGATCGGGGTGGCGCTCCTGATGCGCTCGGGGCGGGGGCGCAGGGACACGGCCGATGAGACGCGCATGATCCAGGAGATCTACAGCGGACTGCGCAAGATGGAGGAGCGCGTCGAGGCGCTGGAGACGTTGCTCCTGGAGAGCGAAGGAAAGGAAGAGGCGCATGAACGTCAATGACTGGCAGCGACGCACCGGGCCGTACCGCGCGCGGGACGGCCTCATCCTGGGCGTCTGCAAGGGGATGGCCCGCTACATGCAGTGTTCGGTTCTGGTGGTTCGGTTGATCGTGATCATCCTCACCCTGCTGTCCACCGTCTGGCCGATGCTGCTCGTCTACTTCCTGGCGGGGGTGCTGATGAAGCCGGAGCCCGTCGTGCCGCTGGAGACGGCGGGGGATGCGGAGTTCTACAGCTCCTTTGCCGGCTCGCGCCGCATGGCCGTGGACAGGCTGAAGGCGAGCTTCGACCGCCTGGACCGCCGAATCCGCCGCATGGAGGGCATCGTGACGGACCGGGAGTACGACTGGGAGCGGCGCATACGGCGCTGACGGCTGCGTACAAGAGAGCAGGGCACCCGCGCCGGCGAACGGCGCGGCGTGCCCCGCGTCACTTGCCGACCGGGCCGCTACCTGCCGTACACGATGGTCGTGTACGTGCAGTAGATGCCCAGGATGTTCGTCTCTTCGGAGTCGACGTGATGGATCTGCGTGATCTGACCGTTCTTCATGGCCGCCTCGATCGAGGCATCGCCGCGGGCCAGCAGGATGATCCCCTCGCTCATGGCCACGCCCCGCTTGAGGTTCTCGGTGCCCATGGACGTATCGCCGACGGCCACCGGGCTGCGCGTCATCTGCACGGGGGCAATGATGGCGCCCGTCGGGTATGTGCAGCCGACGGCGACAGCCAGCAGACCGGCCAATCCCAGCACTAGCGCGAAACGCTTCATCGTACAACCTCCTCGCAATGAGTGAACAGGGCCCTCGGCCAGGTCCGCCGCGGCTCGGAGTCCGGTCCGGGCTGGCCTGTGCGAACTCACCCCCCCGGTCCCCTCGCCGGGCGACCAGCGGCCCCCCGGCAACACAGTCCAAGCATACCTCGCCGGCCGGACCGGTTCAAGCCCTATCAGCCCGCAGAAGACTGTGGACCAGCCGCCCGCCGGGGCCTGCCCGCCGCGGCGGGGGGGCGGGGCGCCTGTGCCACACAAGAAGAGTGCCCGGACTGCCCGCGCATCGACGGTTCCCCTGATCGTCTGGCAAGCACCCGGGGCGAGGCCGGACGGCAACCGGCAACGGCAACAAGACCCATGCCAGGCCGCAAGGCGCAATGACCGGACAGGGCGGGCACCCTCCCTCTGACGTTCAAGTCATTGCGATGCAAGGACTTAGCTCTCCGACACATCACCAGCCTGTCGGCCACGGACGCTGGGAACGCCCCTGCCGTCCGGTCCGCGTTCGCTTTCGGAACGGCCTACTCTTGAACAGGGGATGTCCGTTTGGGTATGATACATTTGTGGAGATGAATTCGCCCGCGCGCCGACCCGGACTCGGCGTGTCCCGGTGAACCTGATCGAGGCGGACGAACCATGACACGAGCGCTGACGGACAGGCAGCGGGAGATCTTCGACTTTATCTGCGAGGTGATGCGGGCGGACAACCGCCCCCCGACGGTTCGCGAGGTGGCCGACCGCTTCGGCTTCCGCAGCCCGAAGGCGGCGACCGATCACCTGGACGCCCTCGAGCGCAAGGGCTACATCCGCCGTCGCAGCCGCAAGGCGCGTAACATCGAGATCCGCGAGGAACTCTCGCCGCAGGGCATCCCCATCGTCGGCCGCATCGCCGCCGGCTCGCCCATCCTGGCCGTCGAGAACCTGGAAGGCTCCCTCTCCACGACCGGGCTCTTCCGCCCCGATGAGGGCACCTTCGCCCTCCAGGTGGAAGGCGAGAGCATGATCGGCGCCGGCATCCTCTCGGGCGACTACGTGATCGTCGACAGCAAGGAGCGCGTGCAGAACGGCGCCATCGCCGCGGTCGGCATCGGCGACGAGGCCACCGTCAAGCGCGTCTTTATCAGCAGGGGCCAGATGCGGCTGAAGTCCGAGAACCCCGAGTACGACGACATCGCCGTCGACAAGAACTCGCCCGAGGTCGTCGTCTACGGTCCCGTCATCGGCGTCGTGCGCAAGCTCTAAGCGCCTTCGCCGTCAGTTCGAGCACCGTCGCTTCGGGGGCGGTACAGAAACGGACGCGCGGCGCGGAGCGGCCTTCCATGCCGATCCCGCGGTTGACGTACAGCCACATCCGGCCGACGCGCGCGATGCGGGGCCTGGCGGGCCCTCGCTCCCTTGTGCGCGGCGCCCGGGACGCCATCGAGGAGCAGGACGACGCGACCCTGCTCATCCCGGACGTCGACGGCAACCGTTACCGCGTCGACATCACAAGGCTGGATGCCCGCTCCCGCCGCCTCTTTGAGTGCCTCGTCTGACCCTGCCGAATCCGGCTCCTGCAACATCTCGCGCTGCCATCTGTTATAGATAGTGAGGCCGCGAGGCGCTTCCAGAAACCGGGAGGGGCACGTGGACGGGCCGTCCGACGATGAACTGCTGGCGATGTTCCGCGAGGGCGACCTCGATGCGTTCGACGCGCTGTTCGACCGTCACCACGTCGACGTCTACCATTTCGCCTGTCTCATGCTCAATGGCCGCAACGACGCCGAGGACGTCCTGCAGGATACCTTCCTCGCGGTGGCGCGTTCGGCCCGTGCGTACAGCCCCCGCGGCCGTTTCCGCCCGTGGCTGATGCGCATCGCGCGGAACCTCTGCCTCAACCGGCTCCACTCCGAACGGCTGCGGAGACGCGTGCTGGCGGCCGACGGCGACTTCCCGGACGAAAGCGCTTCCGGGGCTCCGGCCGCGCCCGAACTGCTCGAATGGGATGAGGGAATGCGGGCGGTCCATGAGGCCGTGCGTGCCCTGCCCGAGCGGCAGAGGGAGGCCCTGGCACTCTACGCGTTCGAGGGCATGACGTACGGGGAGGTCAGCGAGGCGCTCCAGGCGCCCATGGGCACGGTCAAGGCGCTCATCCACCGCGCCCGCGCCGCTCTGGCCCTCGCGTTGAACCACGATCAGGGAGCACAACGAGATGACGTGTGAACGCAAACACGAAGAGCTGGCGGCCTTCGCCGCGGGCGATCTCGATCCCGAGAGCGCTGCCGCCCTGAAGGGGCACCTGGAGGGCTGCGCGGTCTGCGCGAGGCGCCTGGCCGCAATCCGCGAGACGGACGCGCGGCTGAAGCTTCTGCCGCGCCTTCGGCCGTCGGCCGGGGCGATGCTCCGGACGCGGCGCGCGCTCAATGAGGAACTGCGCGCCAGGCCTGCGCCTGAGGTGATGACGCTGGAGGAGGCCGCGGCGTTCCTGCGGGTGGAGCCGGACGATCTGCGGGAGGCCGCGTCGCAGTTGCCGGCATTTGAGATCGGCGGGCGCATCCGCATCCGCCGCGAGAAGCTGATCGATTGGATTGCCCGGCGCGAACGCGTCTACGCGCGCAGCACTGCCGAGAGCGACGTGGCGCACATCCTGTCGGGCATCAAATGGGAGGTCGACGATGGCACCAACGGCGACAAGGGAAGAGCACGTGCGGTTCTGGCGGTTCCTTGCCGGGCGCCTCAAGGAGCACGGCAACATCCTGTGGGCGCTCAACGAGAGCAAGGAAGAGATGGCCGGCACGGCATTCGAGGGTCCTCTGGCCCGGATCTCAGCGGCGCTTGAAGGTGGCAAGCCTTCCCACATGGCTGTGGCCGGAGAGCCAGAGCTGTTCTCGCAGAGCGTCGCCGTCCTCCTCCGTGCGGCCGAAGAGGGAGGGCCGATCCCGGCCGTCGCGTCGCGGCTGGTCGAGGCTGTACAAGACGGCAGCCTGCCGCTGCCCGGCGTGCCGCCGAAGGGCGACGAGCAGGTGCGCTTCTGGCGCTGCTTCGGGCACATGATCGGGTCGGGGGTTCCAATCCTGGAGACCTTTCGGGTCTTGCGCAAGGAGGTCTGCACGGATGCTCTGGCGGACGCAGTGGAAGCTATCGAGCAGTCCGTTTTGCGCGGCAGCTCGATGGCGTCCGTGATGCGAGAGCACACGGATCTCTTCCCACTTGCCGTCTGTTTTGCCGTGGAGATCGGCGAGGACTCCGGGAACCTGCACGAGCAGGCGATGAGGATTGCCAATGCGCTGGAGTCCGGCGACCTCCGTTCGCTTCGGGCGGAGCCGATCGAGGCCCTGCCCCAGATGCACGAACTGCCGGCCGTCAGCCGCTTTGTCAACGTTCTGATGCTCAACGCCCTGCAGGAGAGGGCGAGCGACGTACACGTCGAGCCGACCGAGAACGGGCAGGGGCGGTTTCGCCTGCGCCTGGACGGCGTGCTTCACGATTACAGTCGGCCACGGGAGGGCTTGCGCCCGGGCGAGCAGATCCCCTATGACGAAGTCGTGAACCGGATCAAGGTCATGGCGGGCATGGACTTGATGGAGAAGCGGGCGCCCCAGGACGGACGCATCCAACTCAACGTGAGCGGAAGGGCCATCGACGTACGAGTCAGCAGCGTACCGATGGTTCGCGGCGAGCGCGTCGTGATGAGGATGCTGGACCGAAGGACGATGCACCCCCGGCTGAGGGAGATTGGCCTGCTCGACGAAGATCTGGCGACGGCGCGGAGCCTCTGCCGCCTGCCACACGGCCTGGTGCTCGTGGCCGGTCCGACGGGCTCCGGGAAAACCACGCTGCTGTACGCCATGCTGATGGAACTGGATCGCGACAGCCGGTGCGTCGTGTCCGTCGAGGACCCCGTCGAGTACTACCTGGAAGGCGTCTCGCAAGTCGATGTCGACCCCCGGGCCGGGCGCACCTTCCCTGCCGTCGTGCGGAGCCTGCTGCGCCAGGACCCCGACGTGATCATGATCGGCATGCTGCCTGATGCCGAGGTCGCGAACCTGGCGGCGCAGTGCGCCCTGAACGGTCACCTTGTGTTCTCCACAATCGACGCCCCCACGGCTTCGGCCGGCCTGAGGCGGCTGCTGGACATGGGCCTGGAGCCCTTCGTGCTGAATTCCTCTCTGGCTGCCGTCATCTCCCAGCGCCTCGTACGCATGTTGTGCCGGGAGTGCAGGGAGCCGATCGACCCGCCGCGCCACTCCCTCCCGCCGGACGCGGCGGAGATGCTTGAAGGCCGGGAAAACGTGCAGTTCTACAGGCCGGCCGGCTGCGAGAAGTGCCGGGGCACCGGCTACCGCGGCCGCACCTGCATCCACGAGATCCTCACCCCGGACCACCGGATCAGGGAACTGATAGCCGGGGAGGCCCCGGCGCGCGAGATCCGCCAGGCCGCCACGGCGGCCGGCATGCGCACGATGCTCCAGTGCGGAATCCTGCGCGCCGCCGACGGCACGACCTCGGTCGAGGAGGTGCTGCGGGTGATGGCCGCTGACCTGTGGGAATGACCCCGCGTAAGCAGCCCGACGGGCGCCGGCGGGACGTGGCCTGCACTGCGCATGGCGTGCTGATATGCATGAGAGAAGTGGCATCACGATTCATGCAGCGCAGGGGGCGATCATGCGTTTCGCGTACCGGGTGCTCTACTTGTCGGTTCTCGCAGCCGTTCTGTGTTCCGTGCCGGCGAAATCCGCCCACGGGGGAGTCGGGCTCGGACTGGAAGGACTTCTGGGCGGGCCCGTGCCGAGCGGCACGTCCAGGAACTCCGCCACCTTGCGGTATGAGAGCCAGCCCAAATGGAACATCGTCAGGGGGATCCTGTACCTGGGAGGCAGCGAGTGGACGGCGCCGAGCACGGCATCGGCCAGGTCCTTCTTCTCGGCGATCTCGGGTGGCCCGGGGCGGAAGTCCGGCACGTCCAGGCCGTCCGGCCCCGAGAGGTGGCCCAGGTGTCTGAAGAGGCCCGGGCGGAAGGCCTTCAGCCAGTTCATGGTCACGCCGAACGTCACGCGCCTCAGCCAGGCGGCGAATCGGGTATGGTCCCGGAGCTGATCCAGGTTCGAGTAGGCCCGGATGAAGACTTCCTGCGCGATGTCCTGGGCATCGGCCCAGTGATCTACGATGCTGTACGCCAGGCCGTAGACGTGCCCCTGGTACCGTGAGACCAGCTCACGATAGGCGTCCTGGTCGCCACTGAGGACTCGGCTTACCAGTTCCGCATCGGTCACATCGGACATCGCGCGTACCCTCGATCCGTCTGCGTCGCGGCTCCCTCCGCGGGTCGCCGCCTCCAGGCTCTATGACAGCTCGCGGCCGCCGAAGGTTGCACTCGGCAGGGCGGCTGCCTCGCAGAATGCGGCCGCGGCGGCTCTGCCACGCACGACTTCGTCGAGCACGAGGTCGGCGGGGCCGCCGGTCGTCTCCAGAGCCTTGATACACTCGCCGTACGCCTCGGCGCCGACGTAGTGCCGCCCGCCGAAGGAATGCACCGGTTTCGCCTCGTGCAGAGCGACCGCCCGTTCGAGGAGGGTGCGGGCCGGCGCCCGCCGGTCATTCCGGTTCTTGCGCGCCAATGTAGCCGATCTCGACCGGACGTCCGCAGCCCTTCGCGATGTCCTCCGGCAGCGGCGCGGCGCTCCCCACCAGCGCGCTGTTTCTGCGCGGCCGGTAGTCGCGTTCCGCCGCGTTCGCGAAGGAGGGCTCCTCTCCGCCGTCGATGCTCACCGAGGCATCTCCGAAGCCGGGACAGTCCTCTTTGAAGTCAGCCAATGATCGCCAGTTGACTCTCTTCTTCCCCTCAACGGCGCCGAGCACCAGATGCTCAGGGGTACTCGGGTTCGGGCGGTAGTAGACGTTGTGATCGGACCGGGTGACCATGGCCGTGGCCTTGTCCTTGCCGAAAGCGACCTGCTCCGGCCAAGCCACCACTCCCGCATCAACAAGCGCCTTCCCGCTGCTGCCGGAGATGACATTGTTCACGACCTCGTTGTCGTAGGTGTCCCACAGCCAGCCGGGCATGGTCGCTCTGGCATCGTAGCTCGCGCGGCTGATCTTCCGGTCCGGGTTGTTCTGCCTGTCGTTGTCCATGATCCTCACGTTCAGGCCATTGTCTACGATCGTGTTGTTGTATACCCGGATCCTCATCCCTCCGGAGATCCGAACGCCAATGGTATTGCCGTACACAGTGTTGAAGGCGAAGACGTTGTCCAGCGAAATCTCATTGTAGAGACCAACGCCCTTGTTATGGCGTGAGATGTTGTCATAGACCAGGGCCCCGCTCACGTTGATGTCAATCCACAGGCCGGTGGCGTCGTTGTGTTCCAGGATGTTGTGGCGGAAGGTCAGGCGTTTGGTATCCAAATTCGTGACCTTGATCCCTGCGGCATCCCAGGATTTGCTGAAATGCTCCTGGTTGTTGTGCGAGAAGACACAGTTTTCGATCAGCACATCGGGCGACGCGCTCATGCCCATGCCGCTGTTGGCGTTGCATGAAAACACGCAGCCGCGGATCACGGAGTTGGCCGCCCTATGCAGCGCGAAGCCATAGCCCCCATTCCGGACGAAAGCACAGCCTTCCACCGTCCGGCGCGGCCCCCGCAAGGACGCGCCCTGCGTGGCGTAATGCATGAAGCCGATGCCGCGAAGCGTCAGATAGGCCGGGCCGTCATCGTTGGTGGCAAGGCCCCTTCTATAGACAGTCGCTTCCACTTTCTTCCCTTCCGGGTTGTCGCCCAGCCAGAGCTTCTTGTTCGTTGCGTCGACACAGAACGTCCCGGGGGCGACTTCCGCAACCGACGCCACCTGGGCGAGCGGGGCGTTGTCAACAAACACCATGTCGCCATACCCGGCGAGCGGGTACTCAGGGACAACAAACAGGCTGTCGGAGGGGTAGATGACAAACGAATGCTCCCAGCCGTCCTTGACCCACTTGTCGCCTTCGGTGCGCCATTCGGCCGCCGGGATCACTCGGCTTCCCTTGAACCAGACCTGCTCATTGCCCTCCCTGCTGCGGTACGGTTGTATGGTGAGACTCTTCCTGATGGTCAAGTCACCCGTCCGGTATTCGCCGCCCCTCAAGACCAGGATGGAACCGTCGTCCGCCGTGGCCAGCGCATGCTTGATGTTCCAGGGGCGTTCGAGGCTGTTTTCGGCGCTCGCCGTGCCCTCGGGCGAAACGTAATACACTCTCCCCTCGGTTGGGTACTCGATGTTCGGCAAGGTAAAGCTGAGCGGAGGGGAGGCACCGGCCCCCGGCGTGCGCGATACCGCACCTTGCCCGATCGCGGCCCCGGCCAGGTCTGGTTGGGCATGCGCGAATGCCGACAGACTCACGGCGAAAAGGCCCAAGAGGACGATGGCCAGCGCGGCTTCATGCACGCCGCCAACGCCTTTGACATCGGTCAACTTCGCCATCAGACATCCTCCGCAGCCGAGTGACCTCGGAACACTTCTACTGCCGCCGGGATCAGGATGACGCCGGACAACTCCCCGTGCACGTGCACAGCGCGATTGCCGGCACCGTGAAGTGCTACGCGGGAGTCATGCCGGAGGCGCTCCGGGACGCGCAGGCCCGTCTTCCCTTCGGGAAGGCGATCAGGGACGTCACATGTCCGTCACACGGCCCTGACGAAGGTGTTGCGGCGCCTGAGAGGCCCAGGATCGTAAAACTTCATACAGTAACCGGTTAGGTGGTGGGCGAGGAGGGGATCGAACCCTCACGGCCCGCGGGCGGGCCACTGGATTTTAAGTCCAGAGCGTCTGCCGATTCCGCCACTCGCCCGGCTTGCCGTGCGACCACACGGCCCGTCATTCCAGGGCGTTCCGTGTCCGGCGCAGGTGCGACGGGCCCGTCAGTCGAACGTCGTCTCTGCACTCCGCAGGGGCTCCTGCATGCCGGCGGCCCGGTGCGACTTCCTGTGCAGGCGGAGGTCCACGACCGTCTTGAGGACGATGAGGACGACCAGCAGGCCCACGGACGAGCCCAGCGCCACCACCAAGAACGCGCCCGCCAGGATGGTCACATGCATCAGCATGATGCGCCCGTAGGGCCGAATCATGGCCTCGGCGATGTTCAGCGTCCTGTACTCGCCGCCCTGCAGGTAGTTCTGAATGAACGAGATCCCGTGGCTGACGAACAGCCCGAACAGCGGCCAGGCGATCCCCGGCGGCAGGTTCCGCCACAGGTGAGCGAAGGGGCCGCCGTGCATGAAGGGACCGTCCCGCCCGATCCCGAGGAGTGTGACCAGGAACACGCCGTGGACCAGGCAGAACATGCCGAAGTGCACGCAGAAGAAGGGGATGGCGAACAGCTTCCCCAGGTGGTGCGCCGGTTCGTCGGCCGAAAGGAAGGCCATCCTCAGCACGGTGTAGAAGCCCACGACGAGGTTCTCGGCCCAGTACAGCAGCACGACGGCGCGGGCGTCCCAGTCCAGCGCCAGCACGCCCGCCAGGGGGACGAGGTTCACGACGATCAGTGCCGCGGCCGACAGCCTGCCCCCCGCCGGTCCGGCGCCTGCTGCATCTGCCGCCTCGCTGTGGGGTCCATCGGCCATGAGGGTCCTCCTTTCTGCTGTCCGGCCGGGAGCCTACCCGGTGCGGGGGCAGGGAGTCAAGGTGCACAGCCCGGCCGCGGGGCGGTCACGGCAGGATGAGGAGCCACATCGGGATGGTCAGCACGGCGGTGATCGTGCTCACCACCAGCAGGCCGGCGATGAGGTCTCCGTCGGCGTTCATCTCGCGGCCCAGCACGTAGGACGTGACGGCCAGGGGGCTGCCCATCAGCAGCACCGTGGTGCCGACGGCCGCCCCGGGCATGCCCGGGAAGAGCAGCCGACACCCCAGGAGGGCCACCAGGGGCATCAGGAGCAGCTTCCCGGCTGAGCAGGCGGCCATCAGGAACATGTGCCCGTGCACGTAGCGCAGGCGCAGGGAGGCCCCGACGGCGATCAGCGCCAGAGGCAGCGACATGCTCTCGAGCATCCGCAGCGTCCGCACGCCGATGTCGACGGCCGCCGAGAGCAGGACCGACCGGCCCACCAGGTCTGCCAGTGCGAACTGCTGCACGGCGCCCGAGACCAGAACGCCCACGAGCGCGGCGATGATGCTCGGGTTCAGAAGGGCGGCGCGCAGAGCCCGCCACCGCCACCGGGCGCCGGCCTGACCGCCCGCCAGGAGCGAGACGCTGAGCACCACCATCAGCGGGAACATGAACGCGTTGACGATGGCCGCGTAGCGCAGCCCCTCGCTGCCGTACGCGCTCCGGGCCAGGGGGATGCCCAGGTAGGCCGTGTTGGCGAAGAACGTGCTGAGCAGCACCGGTCCGCGCAGCCCGGCGGCCAGCCGCGACGTGAACGGCCGGAAGACCGCCAGCACCCCCGCAATGGCCAGGACGGACGTCACCACAACGCCCGGCACGAACAGCTCGCGAAAGCCCGAGGACGCCACGTGCAGGAAGATGATGGCGGGCAGGGCGAACAGGTAGACGAAGCGCGAGAGGAAGGCGTGGCTCGTGTCGTCGATGAACCCGACGCGCCGCAGCAGCGCCCCCAGCCCGATCATGGCGAACACGGGCAGGCAGATCGTCAGCACTTCGAGCATGCCTGTCCGTTCCCGTCCTCGGGCATCCGCAGCGGGAGCGCCGAGCCGAAGTGGCGGCGCAACACGGCGCACAGCATAGCGCATGCCCGCCCGGGGCGCCAATGCCCGGACGCCCCCGCGCCATACCCGGTCGGCTACTCCCCGACGGCTCCCAGGGGGACCGTGCGCAGTGCCTCCCGTGCGTCCGTGATGCCGGCCCGCACGTAGGCGGCCGCCCGGTCACGCATGGTGACCAGGCCGCTCTCGGCCGCTACGTTCCGGAACTCTGAGGCCGGCGCGCCCTTCAGGATCAGTTCGCGTGCGACCGCTCCGAACGGCAGCACCTCGAACGCGCCGACGCGGCCGCGGTAGCCCGAGTAGTCGCATTCGGCGCAGGCGGCGGGTTCGTAGGCCTCCAGCCCGGGCTCCAGCCCGAGCAGCCGGGCTTCCTTCTCAAGCACTTCCGCCGGCCGGCGGCACGCCTCGCACAGCCTGCGCATCAGTCGCTGGGCGACGACCAGGCGCAGGTTCGAGGCCAGCACGTAGGCAGGCGCGCCCATGTGCAGCAGCCGCACCGGGGCCGAGGGGGCGTCGTCCGCCTGCATGGCCGCCAGTGTGAGGGCGCCGCTCAGTGCGCTCTGCATGGCGATGTGCAGCGTGTCGGTGTCGCGGATCTCCCCGACGACCAGCACGTCGGGGTCGTGCCGCAGCACGGACCGCAGGACGTTGCCCGCCGTCATCTTGGTGGGCCCGTGCAGCTCGATCTGGGTGACGTTGGCGAACTTGTGTTCGGCCGGGTCCTCGATCGTGATCACGTGGCGGTCGATGCGGTCGATCTCCCGCAGGGCGGCATAGAGCGTGGTCGTCTTGCCCGCGCCGGTGGGGCCGGTGACGAGGACCAGGCCCTCGGGGCGGTTCACGGCGTCGAGGAGCATGTCCAACTGCTCCTCGGACAGCCCGAGTGCGTCGAGCCGGCCGGGGCGGTCGCCTTCGCCCAGCAGGCGCAGCGATACGTGCTCGCCCAGAACCGTGGGAACGGAGGCCACGCGGATGTCGCGATGCTTCAGCGAGGGCGTCTCCCATTCGAAGTGGCCGTCCTGCGCGGCGCGCTGCTCGGCGATGTCCATGCCGGCCTCGACCTTGATGCGGTTGACCAGGCCGCGGTAGTGCTCCGGCTCCAGCTTCGGCCCCATGGCCATGATGCCGTCGACCCGGTAGCGCACGTGGCAGGGATCGCCCGGCTGCAGGTGGATGTCAGAGGCGCGCAGCCGATCGGCTTCCTCGAGCATGTTGGCCAGGAAGGCCGAACCCGTCGACGCCCCCGATTCCTGCACCGATATGGTGCCGTAAAGGAAGCGGATGGCGCTCATCACGTCCCGCATGGGAGCGTAGTGCAGTTGCACGGGGTGTCCGAACTCCTTGCGCAGCGTGTCGAGCGTCTGGCGTCCGTGCCACCGCGACGTGGCCAGGTGCACGGTGTCGGTCCCCGGGTCGAACCGGAACGGGGCGATCCGCAGCTCCTGCGCGATGCCCCGGGGCAGGGCGGCAACAAGGTCGTGGTCGATCTGAATGTGCCGCAGGTCGTAGAACATCGGCAGACTGCGCAGGCGCTTCAGGTCTTCACCGGACGGGGCCGACAGGTCGACGGCGGCCTCGTGCGAGAAGTCCGTCGATCCGTCCCGGCGGCACCAGGACGCGCTGCCGTGCACCCGGGCGGGTTCACTCAGGCCGAAGCCGCTCACGATCAGCTCCAGGCGGGCATGGGCCTCCAGCTGCTCGTTGACGGCGATGCGCGCGCTGCTGGTGCTGATGTCCAGAATGGCCGCCCGGCGCTCCTTGCCGTGCCCTCCGCTTCCGCCCAGGACGCGATAGGTACACCCGGTTTCGTTCGCCTCTCGCTTGGCGACGGTCCGCTTCGAGCCTTCGTCTTTCTTGCGCTTACTCATCTTTCCCCCTCGGCGCAGAAGTACAGTAGTGTCCTCGAACCCTTCGCTGTGGCCTCAGCCGGCCAGAACGCCCCCCGATCGGCTCGTGATTGCCCGCGTTGATGCGCGCGCGCGCGTGCGCCCCCGGCCCGCCGCGGCCCGGACGCCCCACACCTTCGATGCTACCGGGCCTGCCCTGCGAGGTCAAGTCGTTCCGGCCCGTCGGCGGCCGTCGTCAGGGGGTGCGGAGGTGGTGGTCCGTGGCGCTCTGGAAGGCGTGGGCGGCGCGCAGAAGGGTGGCATCGGCCCAGTGCGTGGCCATCAGTTGCACGCCGATGGGCAGGCCCGACCGGGTGAAGCCGCACGGCACCGAGATGCCGCAGATGCCGGCCAGGTTGCAGGGGATGGTGAAGATATCGCTCATGTACATCGCCAGCGGGTCGGCGGCCCTCTCGCCGGTGTGGAACGCCCTCTGCGGGGCCGTGGGGCCGAGGACGACGTCGACCTGCTCGAAGGCGCGGTCGAAGTCCTCCTTGATGAGGCGGCGCACGCGGGCGGCCTTCAGGAAGTAGGCGTCGTAGTAGCCGGCGCTCAGCGCGTAGGTGCCCAGCATGATGCGGCGCTTGACCTCGTCGCCGAAACCCTCCTCGCGCGTCTTCGCGTACATGTCGACCATGTCGGAGAAGCCGGCGCTGCGGTGGCCGTACTTGACGCCGTCGAAGCGGGCCAGGTTCGAGCTGGCCTCGGCGGTGGCCAGCACGTAGTAGGTGGCCAGGGCGTAGCTGGACAGCAGCCCGTCCTGGGCGTCGATGCGGCTGTGGGGCAGGGAGATGTCGACGAACCGGACGCCGAGCGTCTCGAACGTGCGGCGCGCCTCGTCGACGGCGGCCGAGACCTCGGGGTCCATGCCCTCGGAGAGGAAGAACTCGCGCGGCAGGCCGAACGTCATGCCGTCGACGCCCGCGTCGATCTGCGCCAGGTAGTCGTCCGGCTCCGTGCGGGCGCAGGTCGAGTCGCGCTCGTCCGGCGCGGCGATGGCCTGCAGCAGCAGGGCGGCGTCGCGGGCCGTGCGTGCGAACGGGCCGACCTGATCCAGCGAACTGGCGAAGGCGATCACCCCGTAGCGGCTGACGCGTCCATACGTGGGCTTCAGTCCGACGACGCCGCAGAGGGCGGCCGGCTGGCGGATGGAGCCGCCCGTGTCGCTGCCGAGCGCCAGCGGCGCCATGCCGGCGGCCACGGCCGCGGCACTGCCCCCGCTGGAGCCGCCCGGGATGCGGGCGGGGTCCCAGGGGTTCTTCGTGATCTTGAACGCGCTGTTCTCGGTCGAGGACCCCATGGCGAACTCGTCCATGTTGGCCTTGCCGATGATCACCGCGTCCTCGGCCAGCAGCCGTTCGACGACGTGCGCGTCGTAGGGCGGGACGAAGCCGGCCAGCATCTTCGCCCCGCACGTCGTGCGGACCCCGCGCGTGCAGATGTTGTCCTTGAGGGCGACCGGCACGCCGGCGAGCATGCCGAGCGGGGCGCCGGCCGCGCGGCGTGCGTCCAGCGTGCGCGCACGCTCCCGGGCCTGCTCGTCCAGGACGGTCAGGAACGCGTCCACCCGGGGCTCGCGTTCGGCGATCCGATCCAGATGCTCGCGGACGATGTCCTCGGCGCTGCGCGCGCCGCTGGCGAACTGCTCGCGCAGCAGAGACGCGGTCGGCAGGGTGTCCTTCATGTCGCCCCCCGGCTGAGGTCGTGGAGTCGGGCCCGGCGCTCGGCGCGCGCCTCTACGCGTACAGATGGTCCACCAGGGGCAGGGCGATCTTCTGGCCGGTCAGCACGGACAGCTTGGCGGCCTCGACGACTTCCTGCGCGTTGTGCGACACCTCGGGGCTGCACGGGCCCTCGATGGGCTCGCCGGTGCGCACGGAGTGGATGAAGAACTCCGGCCCGTTGCGGCGGGGCGCCTGCAGGGGCGCCGGCTCGATCACGCGCCCGTCCGGCTCGGCCTTGCTGTAGCGCGTCACCGCGCTGCGGCCGGCGATCAGCACCGCCTCGGTTCCGTAGAGGATCACGTCGTGCGGCGGCTTGTACGGGATCGGCTCCGTCCAGGTCGTCTCGATCACCGCGTTGGCGTCGTGGTACTCCAGCGCGACGACCGCGTTGTCGTCCACGGCGATGTACTGCTTGACCAGCCGCCCGGCGATGGCGATGACGGCCGTGGGCCGCCCGATGAAGAGCCGCGCCAGGTTGGCGCCGTAGCCCAGGTAATCGACCAGCGCCCCGCCGCCGTTCTCGAACGGGTCGTAGAGCCATTCGTAGAAGTGCGGATCGCAGCCGAACTCCTTGGGGCCGCAGTGGCCGCCGCGCCACTTCATCTGCCAGACGCGGCCGATGTCGCCCTGGCGCACGAGGTCCAGCGCGCACAGGATCACCGGGCTCCAGGCGATGGGCCAGTTGATCATCAGTTGCACGCCCGCCTTGCGCGCCGCCACCAGCATGCGGTCGGCCACGGCCAGGTCGCTGGCCATCGGCTTCTCGCTCATGATGTGCAGGCCGCGCTCGGCCGCCATCTCCACCAGGTCGCCGCGCCCGCGGTTCGTGCCGTAGACGAGAACGGCGTCCATCGGCTGCGTGTCCAGCAGTTCCTCGTAGTCGTCTGTTGCGAACTCGGCGCCCGTCTGCTCGCGAAAGCGGTTCAGGAGCGCCTCGTGGGGGTCGGCGGCGCCGACGACCTCGACGCCCTCCACCTGCTGAAGCTGCTTCAGCATGCCCCAGACATGGTCGTGCACGAGGCCCAGAACGCCGACCTTTACCCTGTCAGCCATCGGTCTTCTTCCTCACGGAGGGAAAACGGGCGGATTCGCACCGCCATTCTACGGCCCGCGCGAGGAGTTTCAAAGCGAACGCGGCGCCCGCAAGCCCGCCGCGGCCAGCGCCCGCGCCACGTTCTCCCCGAGCACCATGTGGCCCGCCGTCGTCGGGTGGAGGCCGTCCTCCAGGAAGGCGTCCCCGGGCGGCAGTTGCCATTCCATCCGCACGAGCTGCACGCCTTGAAATCCGGCGACGACGTCGCGCAGGGCGGCGCGGTATTCCGACAGCGTCCGCCCGGCGGCGTTGCGGCCGGTCTCGCCGCCGTAGGCGCTCCGCCACAGCGGCTCCAGGACGGCGACGGGCGCTTCGGGGTAGAAGCGGCGCACCTGCTCGAGGTACGGGCCCGCCGGCTCGGGCGTCAGGCCGTTGCTGAAATCGTTCGTGCCGAACGCCACGAGCACGAGCGCAGGCGCCGGCACGGGCGGCTCCGGCAGGCTGCCGACGTCGAAGATCCACCCTCCCACGCCGCCGTTGTGGACCGTCATGCCCAGCCGGCGGCCGGCCACGGCGGGGAAGGTCAGGCCCGGGTGCACGCTGTCCATGCCCTGCGTGATGGAATCGCCGAGCGCCAGCAGCACGGGCAAGGCCGCCGCCGGCGCAAAGGACGCGCCCTCGCTCAGCCCGACCGTGCGCACATGACAGGGGCGCGACTGCGGCAGATACAGCGTGCAGTGCCGCTGCCCGTCGCCGGGCGGCAGCACGATCTCGCCCTGGACGCAATCGCCGGGCTCCGGGCTGCCCAGGCATCCCGCGAACGCGCCGTCCACCCACAGGTCGAAGTGTGCCACCCGCCGGGCTCCCTCGTCGAGTGTCGCCTCGACGGAGACCGAGGCGGCGTCAGTGAGGAAGTCGAGCACGACGCCCGTGCTGCAATCGACGCGCACCATGAGCTGCGGGCGGTCATTCTCGTCGGCGATCTTCTGCCAGCACTCGCGCGCCGCCGGCTGCCAGCGGGCGAAGTGCAGTCCGTCCGTCCTCTCCACGACCTCGGCCGCTCCGCGCGCGCAGGCGCAGAGCTCATCGACCGTCAACGTACGCATTGCCTGCTCCTTGCCGGCAACGTAGCTCCTTCCGACCCGGCCCATCAGCCTAACCGGCTCGGCGTTCCTGTCAACGTCGCGCGCGTTCGGACCGGCTGCCGAGTGCGCAGGCTCGCCGGTATGATCGGGGCGGCTCTTTCGGGGAGACGTTGCGTGAAGCGAGTGCCGCAGGCGGAGAGCAGGTTCCCGGTCCTCTTCGGCGATCGGGCCGAGGCGGAGCAGTATGCCGCACGACACGCCCGACTCGCGCGCAAGATGGCCGACCGCTTCATCCGGCGCCTGCGCGAACGGGCGGGCGTGGCCGCGCGCGTCTCGTTCGTCGAAGGCGACGTGCAGTCGATGCCGCTCGAAGACGACTCGTTCGACGCCGTCGTGAGCGTCGGCACGCTGCACGTCGTGGACGATCCGGTCGCGATGCTCGACGAGTGCGCGCGCGTCCTGACGCCCGACGGCACGCTGCTGGCGGCCGACGTGCGGCGCTCCTGCCTGGGCTGGCTGGATCCCATCTTCCGCACGGGCTACACGGCGGACGAGGTGCGCCGCCTGGTCGCACGGTCGGCCCTGCGGCCGTGCCGGGTGCGCGCCGGGCTGATGTTCCTGCACCTGGAGGGTCACGCTCCTGCGTGACCGCCGATCGCGAGACGGGGACGCGCAGGAACGCGTCCCCGCCCCAGGCGGGCAAGCCTCCAATGACATCCTCGACAACAAAGTACGATTTTCATCGTTGACAATACGATCAGTATCGTATATAACGGGCGGACAGAGACGGGGAACTCTGCTCTTGCGGGGGGTGTCTTATATGGCGGAACGCCTGCCCAGACCGTCGGAAGCCGAACTGGCCATCCTCGGCGTGCTCTGGAGGCGCGGGCCCAGCACCGTGCGCGAGGTGCACGACGAGGTGAGCCGTTCGGAGCCCGTGCGATACACGACGACGCTCAAGCAGCTCCAGGTCATGTTCGAAAAAGGGCTGGTTGAGCGCGATGAAGCGGCGCGTGCGCACGTCTACCGCGCCGTGCCATCCGAGGGCCGCACGCTGCGGCGGCTGGCCCGCGATTTGGTGCAGCACGCGTTCGGGGGATCGGCCGAGAAACTGGTGCTGCACGCCCTGCAGGACCGCGACGTGTCGGCCGACGAACTGGCGAGGATCCGGCGGTTGCTGGACGAACTGGAGGAGGGGACGAGATGAACGGCTTCGCGGGATTGCCTGCCGGGCCCGCCGTCGAGCGCCTGGGGTGGGCGCTCGTGCATTTCCTCTGGCAGGGCGCCCTCGTGGCGCTGCTGCTGGCGCCCGTGCTCGCCCTCACGCGGCGGAGATCGGCCGGCGCGCGCTACCTGGCCTGCTGCGCCGCGCTTGTGGCCATGGCGGCCTGCCCCGTGGCGACCATCCTGTGGACGGCGGGGCGAGCCTCGGCAAGGCCCGTGCGGCAAGCGGTGGGCCGTGGCGAAGCGGCCGGGGGCGGAAAGGGTCTTGGCGGGGGGAAGATTCCGGGTATAATCAGGTGCCCGGGGGTCGGGGCGCCGCTGGAGATGCTGCGGCGTGCGGTTGCGGAGTTCCGAGCGACTCCCGAGAAGCCAGTGAGGCCAGGCTTGCCAGACGCTGACGGCGGTCCGTCAGATGGCTGTCATGAGGGTAGAATCACTGGCCGATTGGCGGGCACGCGGGCACGCGGGCGCCCTCCGGCGACCGGGCCGCGTCCACGAGGTGGAGCGACGACGCGCGGAGACCGCTGCGGTGCGCCTGCGTGCCGAATACGACGGAGCCCGGCGGCGTAGACGGGATGGAGGGCGGCCGTGCGCGCGGCTGCTTCTCGCCTTGCGCGACTTCCAGAAGGATGGCGGTCCGAACGTCGTCGCGGTGCACGATCGCACGGCGAGCGCCGAGGAGATCGAGGACTTCCGGAAGGACAACGGCATCGCGTTCTCCATCGTCCGCGTTCCTGAGGCGGACGCCGACGGCTGGCAGGCGGAGACCTGGCTGGCTTACGGCGTCCGCGACGTCCCGGCCGCCGCCCTGATCGATGCGCAGGGGAACGTGATGGCGCTTGGCGATCCGGATGAGGTGCTTGAGAAGGCAAAGGCTCTGCTGCCGAAGACGCTGTAGTCTGCCAACGGGAGGGCGCACTATGCGGAAGACAGGAATCGCAATGGCGGCGGTGTTACTGCTTGCGGCCGCGGCCGCCCGGGATACCGGCGCCGCCGGGCTGGGCTACCGGCACGGGCTCCCGCCGCTCCTGCGGCAGGAATTGCCCATGAGCGGCTTCAGGCCCATGACGCCTGCCGCGAAGAAGCCGGCGATGACGGCCGAGCCGAAGCTGGTGGGCACGGCCTCCTATCTCGTCTTCGAACTGGGGGAGGAAGGGCAGCCGCCGTTCATCGGAGTGATGGACGCCGGCGCCAACCGGGGAAAGGGAGCGCTCTACTTCGACGTGGACAACGACGGCGACCTGGCCGAGGAGACGCCGCTGGAGAGCCAGCGCTGGGAGGGCACCGAGAACTACGGCCCCATCGCGGTGAAGCTGAAGAGGGCGGGGTTCGTCGGGCTCTATCACTTCTGCCTCCGGCGCTACCGCTATGAGGGCGGCCGGCCCGACCGATGGTATCTCATGCCGGCCTGCTACAACGTCGGCGAGACGATCATCGGCGGCCAGACGTATCGCGCCGCCGTCTTCGACGCCACGGGCAACGGCCTGTTCAACGACATCTGGACGCCGTCGCTCGTCACGCCGGATCGGGTGTTCGTCGACTGGGACGGCGACGGCAAGTTCGGTTCGAAGGAGAGCTTCAACTGCACGCTCCGCTTCGTGCGCGAAGGGCGCTGGTACAGCGTCTCGACAAGCAGCGACGGCGGGGACATCCAGTTCACGCCCGCCGAGTTCCCCATGGGGACGGTCACCGTGCCGCACGGGCTCGAAGTGGCCGCGCAGTTCCTCAGCAACACCGCCCAGGGCGGCTTCATCGCCGAGGGCCACGGGCGCATCCAGGTTCCCGCCGACGACTACCGGATCGGCATGTGCTGGGTCAAGGCCGTGGCTGCGGACGGGGTCAAATGGGAGGCGGGCGGGAGCCGGGATCCGATCCTGCAGGCCTTCGTTCGCGAGGGCGAGGAGACGTCTCTGGCTGTCGGCCCGCCCTTCACAGCATCGCTGGCGCGGACCACGAATTCCTCCCCCACGAGGGGGGGAGCCCTCGAGGTCGAGGCGCAGCTGAAGGGTGACGACGGGAAGGCTTACCGCTTCCTGCGCGGCGCGGAACGCATGCCGCCGCCGAAGATGGTCATCCGGGACGAGGGCGGCAAGGAGCTGGGCAACTACGCGTTCCAGTATGGCTGAGGCGGCACGTGCTCGGGCTCGTGGCGAGTCCCAAGGAACGTGCAAGGCAAGGTCATCCTGACGCCGGTCGTCGACAGCGGGCCGTTCGAATGCCGCATGGAAGATCTCGTGGTGGAGATCGAGTAGCGGGTCACGAAAGGGGAAAGGGATGGGCGCAAGATGCCGGATGACGGCTGCAGTAGTCCTCGCGGCATGTCTGGGACACCTGGGCCTGGCGTTCGGCGCGGAGGCGGAGAAAGGTCCGGCCTTCTTCGGGCCCACGGCACAGGTGGCTCTGGAGTCTGCGCGTTCGATGGCGTTCCCGTTTCCGGCTGGCGCACCGCCGGAACTGCTCGCGCCGAAGTTCATGGGCATCTCCCTGATGCTCGACCTGGACACGGGGATGACTGCGAGGCATCCCCTGCATCGACTCGATGCCGACAGCCTGAAGCGACTGGTTGCAGACGGGCTGGACGGATTCAGCGTGGAGGATGAGGGAGTGCACCGGCTGGTCTGCCTTGACATGGTGGTCGTGCCGTGGACTCCCGATGATTTCCCCGGTTGTGCGGGCGAAGGCTGGGACGACGTTCCCGCGGAGCGAGTGGCCAACAGTCCACTCCTGGCAGCGGGCGAGGCCGAGCCGGTCTGGGAGATTGCCATAGCGCAGGACGCTCACCCGGTTTACGCATTCCGCACGCGCGAGGGCGCCATCGGAGTCTTGCAGATAACCGGCACGGAGGACGAGCGGGCAACGGAGGACGAGCCGGCAACCGTTCGACTGCGCTACAGGCTGGTGCTGGACCGGCCGATCCCCGAATCGGTGGGATCCGCGCGTGAAGTCGCCGAACGTTACCTGACCGCTGTCCTGTCGGGCGACGATGCCACCAGTGCCGCCCTGAGGCCTTACGCTGTGCGGGAGCGTCCGTCGCGGGATATGCGTGTGCTGAGGCTCGTGACCGACTGCGAGAGCCTCTGGCTGGAGACGGTGCTGGCCGACGGGATGTCGGCGCTGGCCGTCAGCAACTTCCTTGAGTACACGGGGAGCGACGTGCCCGGATATGCATGCGTTGAACTGCAGGCATGCGGTCAGGGCTGGCTGCTGGTCAGTGCGTCGTACGATTTCAGAAAGGATGTCCGGTCGCGGGTCGACGAGAAGGTGGCCAGGTTTCGGGCTGAGCATGCGGACGCGCGACCGCTGCCGGCTTCCTCGCCCGAACCCCTCGTGCTCCGCGCGGGCGTCTCCGAAGACGTCCGCCCCTGGCTCATCCACCGGGCCACGATGGACGGCGACCTCGCCGAAGTCCGGCGCCTGCTGGCGGCGCACCCCGACTGGCTGGACACGCCCCTGGCATTCGGCGGGGGAGTGACGCCGCTCCTGGTGGCCCTGAGCGGACGGGATCTGGCCGTGGCCGAGTTCCTGCTCCGGGCCGGCGCGGAGGTGACTTTCGGCCGAGGAGAGTACAGCCCCCTGCACATGGTGGCGTCGCGCAGCCGCACGGACGACAACCCGGCGCTGCTGAAGCTGGCGGAAGATCTGGTCGCGCGCGGATGCGATGTCAACGGCGAAGGCAGCACTCCCCTTCACTCGATCTGCACCTTCTGCACCCTCTCGAGCATGCCGGCTGCCCGCGCACCCCTCAGGCTGCAGATGGCCCGGCTGCTCGTCAGCAAGGGCGCGGATATCCATGCGCGCTCGGGCTCCAACAACCTGACGCCTCTTCTCCACGCGGCCAAAAGCGGCGATGCGGAACTCTGCGCGCTCCTCATCGAACTGGGGGCGGATGTCAATGACCGGGACGAAAACGGGGCAAATGCCCTTCACCAGCTGGCGGCATGGCCGTGGACTCAGGAGGAAGATCATCTGGCCACCGCCCGACTGCTGCTGGAGCGTGGCGTCGACCTCTGGGCTCAGTCGCGCATGGGCGTTGAGCCCGGGCTGCGCAGGACGCCATGGGGCGTCGCGCGCGGGGGGACGGTGAAAGCCTTCCTCTGGGAGCGCATGCAGCCGAAGCTCCAGGCCGACGTAGCGCCCGTGAAGGAGGCCGTCGTCGAGTTCCTTGACGCATTGGTGGCCGGCGACGCGGAGCGGCTGGCAGCGGTGGCCGTTGACAGGGACTTCGGCTTTGGGCCGGACTGGCGGACGCGCGCCCTGCCCCCGCTGGGCGAACGTCTCAGGGCCGAGTACGCCGGCAACCGCGACCTGCTGCGCCAGGTGACCGACGTCTGGGTGGATATGGGGTTTGCCGCGGCGCGCGTGGAGAAACCGCAGGATGGCGAGGGGAAGTTCCTGGTCGTGAGGCTCCTGCACGATTCGGAGCGATGGCTCGTCCACTCGGTCGACGAGGAGAGTCGACCGCACATCCTCGCGTCCCTGACGGCTCACGACCACCAACTGGTCGGCTCCATGCGGGATGCCCTCATCTACAAGAAGAACGGCGTCATTCCCGCGTCAGTCTCGGGCAACGTTGGATCAGCGCTCCCCGGCGCCGAAGAGATCGAGGTCACCGCGCATGGTGGGCGCATGATCCTGGAGTTCATGGGCGACAGCAGCAGGGGACATCAGTGGATCGAAGTGCGGCCGGATGTCGTGCTCTGGTGGCGGGACGAAGATCTGACGTTCTGCAAGAGCTTGACGCTCGGGCCCCTGTCCATACAAGACGCCGTCGTGAGGCTGGGATCGAGCGGACGCACGATCTCCGCCGACGGCGATCTGCTCCGGGTGCAGGACGGCGATCGGGCGGAGGTGGCGCAGCAGGTGGCCGTCAGCTTGCCGGAGCTGACGCTCATCTGGCCGGCGGACGCGGAGTGAAGCGGCAGATGTTGAGATGCTCGATAGGAGAGCGGCCACGGTCTGGTATGATCTGACGTGGCAACAGGCGCAGGCGCACCGGCGCCGCGGGGCCCGGCCCGCGTCCACCGAGGTGGAGCGGCGGCATTCCGAGACGGCCGGTGCGCCTTTCCCTCTCGGGCGACGGTTTGTGCGAATACGGAGGCGCGCGCCGGCGTAGACGGGATGGAGGGCGTCCGAGCGGCGTCCCTGCAAGCGGAGGAGTGAGACGACCATGAGCGAAGAACAGAAGGCCCCGGCCCAGACCGACACGCGGAAGGCCGTGCCCTGGGGGCTCGTCGTCGGTCTGGCGGTGGCGGTGCTGGCCCTGGCGGCGATCCCCGTGGTGCGCTACGGCTTCAGCCATACCTGGGGCTCCAACCCGATGATCGCCACCTACATCCTCGCCGGTTTCGTGCTGGCGGCGGAGGCGGCCCTGCTCATCCTGCTGCGCACCGCGCGCACGCGCTACACCGTCGAGCGCAAGATCCTCGAGCACCGCGAGGTCAACGAGTACGTGATCCTCTGGAACCGGCCCCGGTGGGTGCTCTACACGCCCACGCTCGCGACGGCCCTGCTGTTCGCGCTGGGCGTCTACCTGCACCGCTGGAGCCTGCTGCCGGATGCCATGACGCCGCGGATGCTCGGCGGCATCTGGGTGGTGCTCTGCATCCTGAACGTCATGGTCGAGCAGTTTCACATGAACATCCGCACGGTGCTGATCCTGGTGCCGACGCTCGGCGCCGTGCTGCTGGTCCTGCACCTGGTGAACTGGGCCGGGCACGCAGTGCGGCTGCTGCGCTACTTCGCCGTGGACGTGCCGCCGAAGCTCTACTTCATGGCCGCCGGCACGATCGTCCTTGTGCTCTTCGTCGGCTGGGTGCGCGGGCTCTTCGACTACATCGCCATCACGCCGAACGTGGCCGACCTGCAGCGCGGCCTGACCGAGACGGGGCGCCAGATCAAGAACGCCGACTACGACGTGGACTTCGACGCGACCGACGTCGTCGAGCGGTGGCTGTTCGGCTTCGGGCGGATCATCATCAGCTTTCGCGACCGGAACCGGCCCGCGCGGGTCTACTTCGTCCCGCATGCGTCTCAGGCCGACGAGCGCATCCGGCGGGCGCGCAGCGTCACCGCCATCGACCGCATCCCGGGCGAGGACCTGCCGATCTGACGTGCGTCGGGGCCCTCGGCCGCCCTCCGTGCGGTGGCGCCGGGCCTGCCGGTGCGGTATCCTTGGGGACGAAATGGTGGGCAAGACCTGACCTTCGAACAACCGGGGGAGTGGCAATGATGCGCATGCACGGTGGCTGGGCGGTTCTGGGAGCGTGCCTGGCGGTTCTGATCGTGAGTTGCGGGTGCAAGAAGGCCGAGACGCCTCCGGCGGGGGGCGCGGCCGCGGCCGCCGAGCCGGCCGTCGAGCCGGCCGCCGAGCCGGCGGCGGCCGCCGAGGCCGAGACGCCGGCGGTGGCCGAGGCGGAGCTTCTGGCCCGCCTGGAGACGTCCATGGGCGCCATCGTTCTGAGACTGGAGGAGGCGAGGGCGCCGAACACGGTGGCGAACTTCGTCCATCTGGCCTCCAGCGGCTTCTACGACGGCGTGATCTTCCATCGGGTGGTGCGAGGGTTCGTGATTCAGGGCGGATGCCCGGAGGGTTCGGGGCGGGGCGGTCCCGGATGGCGCATTGCCGACGAGTTTCATCCGCAACTGCGGCACCTGCGCGTCGGTGTGCTCTCGATGGCGAACTCGGGGCCGAATACGGGCGGGTCGCAGTTCTTCATCACCCTGGCGCCGACGCCGCACCTGGACAGGCGCCACGCCGTGTTCGGGCAGGTCGTGGACGGCTTCGACGTGCTGGAGGCCATCGGCGCCCTCGGGGTGGGGGCCAATGACCGGCCGCTGCAGCCCCCGACGATCGAGCGGATCGTCCTCACGCGCGACGGGGCGGAGCTGACCGGTGTCCAGCCGAAGCCGGAGACGCTCCAGGGCCCGGCGAGGCCATAGCTGGGGGGGCCACACCGCCGCCGCGGGGCCGCCTTCGGCCCCTTGCGGCCCGTTCCCGGGCGGGAGCCTCACTTGACTTCCGTCCGCGCGATCGAGTAGCCTGTCCGGGGTAGAGGGACACGATGTCCCTCGTTTTTGTCTCAGGGGTCTGTGCCCTTCAGAGGGTTTGCCCAGACAGGTGTTTTCCCATGCCGGATGAACGAGACCAGGCGTCCGAGGCCGCCAAGGCGGCGACTGTCGGAGAGGCGGCCGAAGACGGACTGCGCGTTGCGGTGGAGCGGGTCGGGCCCGCCGAGTGTACGATCCGCATCGAGGCGGAGGTCGCCTACCTGCGCGAGCGCTACCAGAAGGAACTGACCGCGCTGCAGGCCGAGGTGGCCCTGCCCGGATTCCGCAAGGGGAAGGCCCCGGCGGGGCTCGTGGAACGTCGCATGGGCAGCACGCTGCGCAGCGACCTCGTCTCGTCGGTCGTGTCCGAAGCCTATGACAAGGCGGTGGAGGAGCACGACCTGGAGGTGGTGGGCCACACGGACGAGCCGGACCTGGACGCGCTGTCCTGGGAGCCCGGCCAGCCGATCGAGGTCGAGTACCGATGTGAGGTCCTGCCGCAGGTCGAGCTGGACGAGCAGCAGTACAAGGGGCTGGAGGCGGAGGTTCCGGCGTTCGCGGTGACCGACGAGATGTTCGCCGACGGCATGGAGCGGTTTGCCCGCCAGTTCAGCACATTTGAGGAGGCCGAAGGTGCCGTCGACTGGGATGACTACGTCGAGGCCGACGTCTCGGTGGCCGGCGTCGACTGGACGGAGCGGATCGGCTTCCACCCCCGCTCGGAGCGGATCGGGCCTTTTGCGGTCGAGGGGATGAAGGGCGCCCTGGCGGATGCGAAGGTCGGCGACACGGTGGAGGTGGATGCCGAGCTTCAGGAGGATGCGGCGGGCGCGCGGCCGGAACTGGAGGAGCTGGTCGGCCGGTCGGTGAAGCTCAGCGTGGCGCTGCAGGTCGCCATGCGCCGGAAGGTGCCGGCGCTGGACGACGAACTGGCCCGGAAGATCGGGATGGAATCGGTTGCCGACGTCGAAGCGGTCGTGCGCGACCGGCTGGAGGAGTCGGTCAAGGAGGAGACGGAGCGCGCCACGCGCGACGCCGTCTGCGACGCCCTCCTCCGGTCGGTGGACGTCGAGC
This sequence comes from Candidatus Brocadiaceae bacterium, assembly GCA_012728835.1. Lineage (NCBI taxonomy): Bacteria > Pseudomonadati > Planctomycetota > Candidatus Brocadiia > Candidatus Brocadiales > Candidatus Brocadiaceae > Candidatus Brocadiaceae bacterium. The sequence goes on from JAAYEJ010000012.1 coordinate 94,496, forward strand.
TGCCGTCCGGTCTGGTCGACCGCGCGGCGGCGAACGAGAACCTGCGGCTGCTCCTGCGCCTGCTGCGCGCGGGCGTGCCGCGGGAGGAAGCGGAACGCCGGGCCCGCGCCGGGCGCGAGCGGCAGCGGGACGTGGTGGAGCAGCGGCTGAAGGTCAGCTACCTGCTGCGCCAGGTGGCGGAGAGGGAGCGCATCATCGTCACCGAGTCCGAGGTGGACAGCCAGGTGCGGGCCTTCGCGTCGCGGCAGGGCTGGCGTGAGGAGCGGGCCCGCAGCTACATGGAGGAGCGCGGGATGGTGCGCGAGCTGCGCGCCGACATGCGGGAGAGCCGGACCATCGACTTCCTGATCGAGCATGCCCGGATCAGGGAGGTCGCGCAGGCCGAGTCTGCGGGGCGGCACGGCGAACCGGAGTCCGAGAAGGGAACCGGCGCCGAGGAGTGAACGCGCATACGCGCATGGCGGCGGAGAGGGCCAGATGAGAGCAACGAACGATCTGCCGAGCGACGGACACGGCCTGCACGCGTACAATGCGGCGATCGTGCCGACGGTCATCAGGAAGACGGCCCAGGGCGAGCGCGGCTACGACATCTTCTCCCGCCTGCTGGAAGACCGCGTCATCTTCATCGGCACGCCGGTCAACGACCTGGTTGCCAACCTGACCGTGGCGCAGTTGCTCTTCCTGGAGAGCGAGAACAAGAAGCAGGACGTCCACGTCTACATCCACTCGCCGGGCGGACTGATCACCAGTGGGCTGGCGATCTACGACACGATGCAGTTGATCAAGTGCGAGGTGGCCACGTACGTGGTCGGCCACGCGTTCAGCATGGCGGCCGTGCTGCTGGCCGGCGGCACGAAAGGGAAGCGGTTCGCGTTGCCCCATTCGCGCGTCATGCTGCACCAGCCGTTCGGCGACATGGAAGGGACGGCGGCCGACATCAGCATCCACGCCGAAGAGATGATCAAGATGCGGCAGTGGATCAACGAGATCCTGGCGAAGCACACGGGGCAGCCGCTCGAACGAGTCGAGAAGGACGCCGATCGGGAGTTCTACATGTCGGCCGATGATGCGAAGGCCTACGGCCTGGTCGACGAGATACTCCACTCAAGCGCCGGCGACTGAGGCGCGTCCTCCCCCCCGGGGGGGAGGGGCGACAGAGAGGGACACATGCCGAAAGACCGCGACAGTCACAAAGAGGCCTGCTCCTTCTGCGGCAAGAGCTACGATTCGGTCCAGCGGATGATCCACGCGGGGCACAACACCTTCATCTGTGCCGACTGCGTCGAGCTCTGCTACTCGATCATCAAGCAGGACTCCGTGCGGCCGGCGCAGCCTCGCCGCCGGATGCACGTCCCCACCCCGGCGGAGATCAAGCAGGGCCTCGACCAGTACGTGATCGGGCAGGATGTCGCCAAGAAGACCGTCGCCGTCTCCGTCCATAACCACTACAAGCGCCTGCTGCACGGCGAGGAAGAGGACGGGGTCGAACTGGAGAAGAGCAACGTCCTCCTGGTCGGCCCGTCCGGCGTGGGCAAGACGCTGATCGCGCGCGTGCTCGCCCGCACGCTCGACGTGCCGTTCGCCATTGCCGACGCCACCACCCTGACCGAGGCCGGCTACGTCGGCGAGGACGTGGAGAACGTGCTCCTGAAGCTCATCCAGGCGGCCGACTTCGACCTGGAGCGGGCCGAACAGGGCATCATCTACATCGATGAGATCGACAAGCTGCGCAAGACCCATCACAACGTCAGCATCACGCGCGACGTCGGCGGCGAGGGCGTCCAGCAGGGGCTCCTGAAGATCCTGGAGGGCACCACGGCCAACGTGCCCCCCCAGGGCGGACGGAAGCATCCGGAGGAGAAGTACATCCAGATCGACACCCGCCGGATCCTGTTCATCTGCGGCGGCTCCTTCGACGGCATCCACGAGCTGGTGGCCAAGCGCACGAACCAGCAGATCATCGGCTTCGGCCGGGAGGGCGCGGACGACGAGGCGGACATCGGCGCCCTGCTGGCCCGCATCACCGAAGACGACCTGATCAAGTTCGGCATGATCCCCGAACTGGTCGGCCGGCTGCCCCTGGTCGCCCCGCTGATGCCGCTCGGCGAGGACGAGTTGATGAGAATCCTCATCGAGCCGAAGAACGCGCTGGTGCGCCAGTATCAGAAGTACTTCGAGCTGGAGGAGGCGCACCTGGAGTTTTCCGAGGACGGGCTGCGGGAGATCGCGCGGGCGGCCCTGGCGCGGGAGACCGGCGCGCGCGGGCTGCGGTCGGTCATGGAGCGGCTGATGCTGGATCCCCTCTTCAACCTGCCCTCGCGGCCCAAGGGGGCCACCTACATGGTCTCCAGGGATGTCGTGACCGGCGAGCAGCCGCTCCTGGAGCAGCGCAAGCGCAAGGGCGCCTGAGGCCCCGCCCGGTCGGACCGGACCGGACCGGTGCGGTTGCGCGTTCGGCACGTGTGCGCTAAAGTGGGGGTTCTCTGTCGGCCGTTCCCGCGCCTTTACCCGGAGAGCCCGCCTTGGCGCCTCACGACTCCGTTCTGCCCGATTTCGAACCTCGGGACCTGACCTTCCCCGCGTTGCCCGCCTTCCGGTATTCCGGCGATCTGCGGCAGGAGATGGCTGCCGGCCGCCTGACCGCCGCCGATGCGCTCGACATGCTCGAATGGATGTTGAGCATCCGCGCCTTCGAGGAGATGATCGTCGCCCTCCGGATGCAGTCGTTCGCTCCCCTGCGGCAGATCGGCTTCCAGTACAGGGGGCCCACGCACCTGTCGGTCGGGCAGGAGGCGGCCAGCGTCGGCGCGTGCGCGGCCATCGGGTGCGACGACTACATCACCAGCACCCACCGGGGCCACGGCGACGCGATCGCCAAGGGCTACGTGGCCATTCGGCAGCGGAGCGACGAGCAGTTGCGCGGGTGGATCGGCACCGAGGAGGCGGCCTCCCTGCGTGGCGACGAGCTGCGCGAGGCGGCCAAGGCCGAGCACGTCTACCGCACCGCAGCCGAGTTGTTCGGCAAGGAGGACGGCTACTGCCGCGGGCGCGGGGGCGGCATGCACATCGCCGATTTCTCCAGCGGGCACCTGGGCGCGAACGCCATCGTCGGCGGCTCGCTCGGCATAGCCACCGGCGCGGCCCTGAGCTGCCGCTACCGCGCCGACGGCCGCGTCTGCCTCTGCCTGGCGGGCGACGGCGCCTACGCGAACGGGATCGTGCTGGAGTCGCTCAACTTCGCCTCGATGGCGCAGTTCACCAATCCGTACTTCACGGGCCGGCCCTTCGGCCTGCCCGTTGTCTACGTCATCGTCAACAACCAGTACGGCATGACGGGCCGGCAGAAGGGCGAGGTGTCGGGCGTCGACTTCCTGGCCCGCCGCGCGGCCGGCTTCCACATGGAGGCGATGCGTGCCGAGGTGGTCAACGGCATGGACGTCCTGGCCGTCCGCGACGCCGTCTGCCGCGCCGCCGAGGTCGCGCGCAGCGGCGCCGGTCCGGTGCTGTGCGAGCTGGCCTGCTACCGGTACCACGGCCACAGCCTCAGCGACCCCCGCACGGAATACCGCGACAAGGAGGAGGAGAGCGCATGGCGGGCCCACGATCCCGTGCCGGCCTTCCGCCGGGAGGTCATCGCCGCCGGGGTCGCCGACGAGGAGCAGGTGCAGCGGCTGGAACGGGCCGTGGAGCGGCGCCATGAGGAGGCCGCCGTCCGCGCCGCCCGGGCGGCCGATCCACCGGCGTCCGAGGTCACCCGCTACGTCTTCTGCAAGGCCGAAGATCGGGCCGCCCCCCGGCCCGCCGAGGCGGTCGGGGGCCGGCCACCGCGCGCCGAGCGCAAGGACGGACGGATCACCTTCAAGGATGCCCTGCGCGAGGCCCTCGTCGAGGAGATGCTGCGCGATGAGCGCGTGATCGTCTACGGGGAGGACGTCGCCGACTACGGCGGCGCCTTCAAGGTCACCAAGGGGCTTCTGGAGGCCTTCGGGCGCCGCCGCGTCTTCAACACGGCCATCAGCGAGGCGGCCATCGTCGGCACGGCCGTCGGCGCGGCCATGACCGGCCTGCGCCCGGTCGTGGAGCTGATGTACAGCGATTTCGAGTTCCAGGCCGGCGATCAGCTCTTCAACCAGGCCGCCAAATGGCACTACATGAGCGGCGGGCAGACGACCGTGCCGCTGGTCGTGCGAAGCTCCGTGGGCGCCGGCAAGGGCTACGGCGGGCAGCACTCCCAGGCGCTCGAAGCGCATGCGACCCACACGCCGGGCCTCTGCGTGGTGTGCCCGTCCACCCCGCACGACGCCAAGGGCCTGCTGAAGAGCGCCATTCGCGACGAGAATCCCGTGCTCTTCGTGGAGTCGCAGGGGCTCTACAACGTCCGCGGAGAGGTCCCGGAGGACGATTACCTGGTCCCGATCGGCCGCGCCATCCTGCGGCGCCCCGGCCGCGACGTGACCATGGTCGGCTGGGGGCTGCTGGCACACCGGATGCTCGAGGCGGCCGACGTCCTGTCGGCCGAGCACGGCATCCGGGCCGAGCTGGTCGACCTGCGGAGCCTGATCCCGCTGGACATGGAGACGGTGCTGGCCTCCGTGCGCAAGACGGGCCGCTGCCTGGTGGCCTGCCAGGCGTGCCGCACCGGCAGCTTCACCGCCGAAGTCGCCGCCCGCATCCAGGAGGAGGCGTTCGACTACCTGGACGCGCCGGTGGCCCGGATCGGTTCCGCCGACGGCATTTCACCCCAGTCGGAAGTCCTGGAAAAGGCGTATCTGCCGGATGTGGAAAGCCTTGTGACGACTGCGCTCCGGCTCTGCCGGCGGGACGGCGCAGCGTAGCTCCGGGAAGGAGGGCGCCGTGAGCAAGACGCGGCCCGATGGGGGTGGGGCGCCGTCGCCGGGCGCATGGCTCGTGGCGGCCGCGCGCGCCCATCGGGGGCTGACGTTTGGCCTGGTCGTGCTGGGCGCCGCAGCCGTCGGCCTGGCCGTGACGACCTTCTGGCCGGGCCGGGGGGCGCAGGCGACGCGGGTGCTGACCCGGGTGGCCGCCGCCCTGCGCGACGGCGATGCCGACGCCGCCATGGCACACGTCGCCCCCGGGTTCTCGATGGAGCACCTGAGCCGACAGGACCTGCACGATGCGCTGCGTTCGGTCCTGCGCGACCGGCCCTTTGTCAAGGTCGGGCTGTCGGTGCGGGAAGTGGAGGCGTTCCAGGGCGCTGTGCATGCGACGGTGCACGCGACGGCCCGGCTGGACATGCACGGCTACGCGTGGGTGAGCAGAAGCGAGTGGCTCGTGACGCTGTCGGAGACGGACGGCCGCTGGCTGATCTCCGGCATCCCGGCCGTGCACGTCGCGGGGCGGGGCCCGGTGGACCTGGCCGGGCTGCTTCGTTCCCGGTGACCGGCCCCCTCAGGAGTCCGCCGTGGCGCCGGCGGGCAGCATCAGGGAGACCGAATCGCCCTTCTCGCAGCCGAGCATCCGCGCGGCGGATCCGCCGTTGACGGCGACCTCGAGGTGTCCGCTGCTTCCGACCAGGGCCAGCAGTTCGCCGTCAGCCCCGTCGGCGTAGGTGGAGCGGATTCCGGGCACAAGGCGCCGCTTGACGCGGAGCTGCAACTGCTCGGGCGGACCGCCGAAGCTGCGGTCCAGCGTGGCCCGACGGATGTTCGTGATGAGGTTCCCGAAGTGGTCGATGTAGATGATCTCGCCGCGCAGGCTCCCGTCGGCACACCGCACGGGCCGGGGCAGGTGGAGTGACTCGAGGGCCTTGCGCGCGGGCCCCAGCTTCTGCGGCTCGACCCCTTCGGCAAGGTGCGCCGCCACCGGGGCGAAGACGTCCCGGCCGTGGAACGTCGCGCTCCGCTCCTTGAGGAAGTACTGCGTCTCGGTCACCTCGCGCAGTTCCTGGTAGCCCGTCGCCTCCGCAATGATGCTCAGCAGGCCGTTGTCGGGGGCCAGGAATGTCTGCCCCCCCTTGCGCATGCAGAGCACGGCCCGCTCGGAGCCCACCCCGGGGTCGACCACACAGACGAAGATCGCGTCGTCCGGGAAGTAGCGGTAGGCGGACGAAAGCACGAAGGCGGCCTCGGCCACGTCCTGCGGCATGATGTTGTGAGACAGATCGAGTATGTCCGCCTCCCGGCAGATCCGCCGCATCACGCCCTTCATGATGCCGACGTAGCTGTCCTTGTAGCCGAAGTCCGTCAGCAGGACGATCGGCGGCGGAGCTTTGCCGAGACTGAAACGTGCCATGACCCGGATGCTCTTCCCATGTGTCTGTCGAAGGGCGCCCACCCACCCTACCGATTGTAGCGGCAGCTTCCCGAGGCATGCAAGTCCGCCGCGATGGTCCCGGCTGCCTGCCGCGCAGAATGACCGGGACGGGTGCTTGACACCGCGCCGGTGCATGGTAGAATGCTGTGTTGAGAACAGTAATCATTCGCGGATACCGGCGCGGGGGCGTCTGCGGCTCGACGAGGGTTGGCCTGGACGCCGGGGCGGTGTATAATCGACGTGAGAGCGTCGGGGCGGGTTGTGGGGGACGGCCTGCGGTGAACGCGCGCCGGACCCGACCGCAATCTCCGACGTCCCCGCTGAACCATCTTCGGCGGGGGGCCGCAGCCGGGAGGCGGAGGTCTGCGGCGGCCGGCTCAGGGGGTGCGGATTCCTTGAGCGGCCGGTAGGCTCCGGGGGACATCGCGTCATCGCCGGGGGATGGTCGCGGTGCCGTTGCCCGATCGGCGGGTGACGGGGCCATGGGAGCCGGTTGGGAAGCGAGTTCCACGAGTCCGTGTGTCTCCGCGGGAGTCGTGCGGACCGTACACGTCCATGCGTCCGGTGCGGCGTCCGTCGTGCGACGGGCGGCACGGAGGCGCACGTAGAGGAGGAGAGGGAGGATCAGAGAATGTGTTGTGACGAAACGCAGGGCGGGCTGCCGCTGATCGGGGAGAAGGCGCCGGCGTTCACCGCCGAGACCACGCAGGGGACGATCCAGTTCCCGAAGGACTACGAGGGCAAGTGGGTGATCCTGTTCTCGCATCCGGCCGACTTCACACCCGTCTGCACGACGGAGTTCATGACGTTCGCCAGCATGGAGGAGGAGTTCAAGGCGCTCAACTGCGCGCTGATCGGCCTCTCGATCGACAGCACGCACAGCCACATCGCCTGGCTGCGCACGATCAAGGAGCGGATCGAGTACAAGGGGATGAAGAACGTCGAGGTCAACTTCCCCGTCATCAGTGACCTGAAGATGGAAGTGGCCAAGGCCTACGGGATGCTGCAGCCGGGCGCCAGCGATACCGAGGCCGTCCGCGCCGTCTTCATCATGGACCCCGAGGCCAAGGTCAGGGCCATCCTCTACTACCCGCTCTCGAACGGCCGCAACATGCAGGAGATCAAGCGGCTGGTGCTCGCCATGCAGCACTCGGACAAGTACAAGATCGCCACGCCGGCCAACTGGCAGCCGGGCGACGACGTGATCGTGCCGCCCCCGGGGTCGTGTGGCGCGGCCAAGGAGCGGGTCGAGAAGGCGGGGGCCGACTACACGTGTCTCGACTGGTTCATGTGCCTGAAGAAGTGTCCGCATGGCAAGTGACCGAGGCGTCTGACCGACCAAACCCCGACGTGGAAGGAGTGGCTCCATGATTGGCCAGCAAGTGACGGATGCGCTGAACCTGCAGATGAACCGCGAGTTCTTCAACGCGCGGCTCTACCTGGCGATGGCTGCCTACTTCGAGTCCCTCAGCCTGGAAGGCGCTGCGCACTGGATGCAGCTCCAGTCCGAAGAGGAAACCGGACACGCGATGCGGATCTACGACCATCTGCGGGAGCGTGGCGCGCGCATTCGCCTGACCGGAGTCGAGGCGCCTCCGGTGGAGTGGGAGAGCCCGCTGGCAGCCTTCGAGGCCGCCTATGAGCACGAGTGCAAGGTCACCGGGGAGTTCGACGAGCACGTGGCCCTGGCCACGGCCGAGAAGGACAACGCGACCCTCATCTTCCTGCAGTGGTTCGTGACCGAGCAGGTGGAGGAGGAGGCGTCCGTCGACTCCGTCGTCCAGAAGCTGCGGATGGCCAAGGAGTCGCCCGGCGCTCTGTTCGCCATCGACCGGATGCTCGGTCAGCGCGGCGCCGAGTAGCCGCCGCTTCCGGATCACCCGTCTCGACACGGCCGACGCGGGGCCCGACCGTTCGCGGCCGGGCCCCCTCGGCCTTGCCGCGCCGGCGGGCGGCCTCTACAATGGGGCGGGCGCCTTGCGGGCCCACGTCCAACCAGGGAGGTCGAGCCGTGGAGTGCAAGAAGGCGGAGAACCTGAATCGCTGCAACTGCAGCTACCCCGGCTGCTCGCGCAAGGGTGCGTGCTGCGACTGCCTGCGCTACCACCTGGCGATGCGTGAACTTCCGGCCTGCTGCTTCCCGGCCGACGCCGAGGCGACCTACGACCGCAGCTTCGAGCATTTCGCCGGGCTGGTGAACGGCGGCGCGGTGTAGCCGTCGCTTTTCAGTAGTGGCCCGTGCGCGGCGGGTACTGGTTCTCGACGTCAAACGAGCGTCGGATCAGCTCGGCACGCATCTCGGCCAGGACGTCGGCATAGCCGGCGTCGCCGGCAACGTCGCGGAGTTCATGGCGGTCGGTCCGCAGGTCGTAGAGCCGCTCCCCCGCGTGGCTGCCCACGCAGTACTTGAAGTCGGCCGTGCGCACGGTCTTCCACGAATCGCGGAACGGCACGCGATGCTCGATGTAGGCCGAGCGGCGCGGCTCGTAGTCCTCTCCCTCCAGCAGCGGCCGGAACGAGCGGCCCTGTGCAAACGGCGGCACCTGAACCGCGCAGCACTCCAGGATCGTGGGCAGCAGGTCCACGGCCTCGATGAGGTGACGGTGCGTGGCGCCCTCCGGCAGGTGTCCGGGCCAGGAGACGATCAGCGGCACGTGCGCGCAACTGTCCAGGCCCGGCGCGCCCTTGCCGACCGTGCCGTGATCGCCCAGGTGGTCGCCGTGGTCCGAGGTGAAGATCACCAGGGTATCCTCGCGCAGGCCGGCCTCGTCCAGGGCGGTCAGGATGCGGCCGGCCTGGTCGTCCACGTGGCTGACCAGCGCGTAGTAGTGAGCGCGGATGCGGAGCCATTCGGCTTCGGACAGGTCGAAGCGGTCCTCGCCCGGGTTCATGGCCGGCGCGGGCAGTTCGGCGGGATCGTACATCTCAACGAAGCGCGCGGGCGGGTTCAGCGGGCAGTGGGGCGCGAAGAAGCCGGCGATGGCGAAGAACGCCTCGTCCCGATGCCGCCGGACGAAGTCGGCCGTCTCCTCGGCCGTGAAGGCCGAGTGCGTCATGTCCTCCGGGCCCTCGAAGACGTAGGGCACGACGGGGCTGCGCACCTTCTCGACCGGCCTGCCGGTCCACGCCGGCGGCGTGCCGCAGCGGCAGTTCTCCACCTGGTCCGGGTCGCGCCGGCGCACCCACTGGACGTAGGCGTCTTCGTAACAGCCCGGTTCGTCGGACAGGATGAGCGTGTCGAGCCCGTACGTGGGGTGCGGTGTGCGGTGATCGCGGTTGGAGTGGTTCCGGAAGTGCAGCTTCCCGAAGTTGGCGGCACGGTAGCCGTACGGCCTCAGGATGTCCCAGACCGTGGGAATGCCGGGCGGCATCTCGATGCCGTTGCACGTGCAGCCGACCGTGGACGGGTAGCGTCCGCTGAGCATGCTCTGGCGGCTGGGCATGGAGACGGGCGCGTTGCAGAAGGCGTTCTCGAACAGCACGCCGCGGCCGGCCAGGGCGTCGAGGTTCGGAGTCCGCATGTGGGGGTAGCCGGCGGCGGCGATCGTGTCCCACCGCTGCTGGTCCGTGTAGAGGAGCAGAACGTTCGGACGTCGCATGGCTCGTCTCCGGTGTGCTGTGAGGTGCCGCCTCGCAGCCTGCGTACAATAGCGTGCCGGCCGCCTTCCCTCAAGAGGCGGGGGGCATCTCGGGGCTTTCGTCCCCCGTCCGTCCGCTCGATGTCGTCGTGCCCCCGGAGGACGGCGGGGCCGGTGCGGCGGCGTCCGGGGCTCGCGGGAGCGCCTCCCGGTGCAGGCGCAGGACCTCCAGGCGGCCGAAGCGTGCCACGGGCTCGAACACGTCCGGCCGGGCCCGCATCAGGTGCGGCAGGTGCTCCCACCCGGCATCCTTGTCCGGATCCCGGACGACCAGTGTGACGTCCGTGCGACCAAGGAACCCGAGGGGGTCTCGTTCCCAGCCCGGACCAGCCCGCCGGGTCCGCACTCTCGAGAAGTAATGGACCGTCTCATGCTCGCGGGCGAAGACGACGTCCCGGGCCGTCGCGTTGTCCCTCAGCCAGGCGGTCAGGGCGAAGTAGTCGGGGAGCCGCCCGTCCTCGATCCGCTCGTAGAACCCGGGCGCGCGTGCTTCATAGACGAGCTTGCTGATGCGGGTGAGGTTCGTTCCCACCGCGAGGGCCAGCAGCACGTGCCCGACGACGGCCGCACGCCGGGGCGACAAAGCGGGCCGGTGGTGCTGCACAACGGCGGCCGCACTGTGCATGCCGAGCACCAGCCAGTAGATCAGGACGGGCAGCGCCGGCAGCAGGAAGCGCCGCCCGGGCGCCGCCAGGCAGATCGTCGCCAGGTAGACGACGCCGTAGGTGCAGGCCAGACGTTCGCCGCGCCGCAGGGCCGTTGCCAGCCCCATCGCCATCGCGACCGCCATCAGAAGCCCCAGGCTCCATCCGACATCGAGCCCCAGGACGGCGTCGGGCAGAGCGTCGACGATCCGCGGGGCCCGCACGGCCATCCCCAGGACGGTCTCGCGGAGCGTGTGGCGCTCGATGAACACGTCGAAGTAAGTGAAGCTGTTCGGTTCGCGGACCATGGCAGTGCGGACGTTCCAGGCGAACCCCGCCGCGAGGACCGGGACCAGGATCATCAGGGTGCGGCCGGCGGCGAGACGGCCGCGTCGGACGCCCGGGGTCAGCCAGACCGCCGACACCAGCGCGATCGGCAGCACCGGCCCCACGGGCCGGATGAAGCAGGCGGCGGCGGCCGTCACGGAGGCCGCCGCACACCACAGCCAGGCGGTGCGTCCCGGACTGCGCAGCATGATCGTCCCGCAAAGCAGCGTGATCAGGGCGAAGACGGTGAACGGTACGTCGGACATGATGTGCGACGAGTAGTAGTAGAGCGTGCGCGAGAATCCGAAGAGCAGCGTGCACACGGCGGCCTGCCGGGCGTTCAGCGGCAGCTCCCGGTAGAGCGCCCAGGCGGCGGCGACGGCGCCGAGTCCGAGCAGCGACAGCAGGGCATTCATCGCCAGGAAGCTCTGGCCGGCGGCCATGTAGACCGGCGCCAGCATGGCGGGGAACCCGGGCCAGACCAGTGTATGCGGACGACCGTTGAAGCGGTAGGTCCCGTCCTCGGCCAGCGAGCGGGCCAGTGCCATGTAGCGGGCGCTGTCGCGCTGGAAGCGCCAGTGGCCGTTGAGGCCGGCGGCGTACAGCAGGCCCAGCACGCCCAGGAGGAGGACGATCCTGCGCCGGCCGGCGGAGGGGTGGGTCGGGCCGCTCGTCGGTACGCTGGCTTCCGGCATGGAGGCTCTCTGTTTGAGGTTGGCAAACCGGCCCCCTCTTATAGGCGGACGCCGCCGCCGCGTCAACCGTTCGCGTCGTTGACGGCGCGCGAGACGGTCTGCGAAATGAACTTCACACCTTCCCTCGCCTTGTGTATAATACGGCCCTGCGCCGGCGGTGCCGGTACGGAGGCGCGCCCCTGGCGCGGGGTCTTCGGTGCGTCCACGACCTGATGCGGAGATGGGCTTTGGGCGAATCCACGCCAGACAACTCGGGGCCCTGGCGGCCCGACCTGCTGTTGGGCAGTCGCTTCCGGCTGGGCAGGTGTGTCCGGCATTCCGGCACGTGTGATCTGTGGCAGGCGCAGGACGTGTTCCGGCAGACGCCGCAGCTCCTGCTGCGTCCGAGCCTGGCGGCGATGAAGCGCGGCAACTGGCTCACGTGGTTCGAGGAGTTCTGTGCGCAGACCTTCAGCGTCCCTCCGCACAGGAACCTCCTGGTGGCCGAGCGGATGACCGGCGACGGCGATCTGCCGTTCATGGTGATGGAGGGCGCCGTCGGCCGGTGCTGGGACCACATGATCGAGGACGGCAGCATCACCACCCTGCCGGCGATGCTCGGCATTGCGATCCAGACGGCCGCCGGGCTGGCGTGGCTGCACGGGCAAGACCGCCTGCACTACAACTTCAAGCCCGCCAGCGTGCTGATCTGCGAGTCCGGGCTCGTGAAGGTATGGAAGTTCGGCGAGCGCAGTGCCATGACCAAGGCCTATGCCGCCCCCGAGCAGATGGCGGGCAGGCAGTTGACCGAGGCGTGCGACGTCTGGTGCTGGGCAACCAGCGTGCTGCACATGTTCATGGGGAAGGTCGCATGGCGTTCGGGGCCCATGGCGCCGGCCGCCCTGCAGCGTTACCGGAGCGACGGCCCCGCACGGTCCGGCATCGCTCTGATGCCGGGGACACTGATGGAAACGTTGGAGATGTGTCTGGTCGAGGACCCCCTCGAGCGCAGCATCCGCATGGAAGAGGTCCGGGAGATGGCCGAGGGTGTGTATGAACTCGCCATCGGGCGCGGCTACACTCCGCCGCCCCCTCCGCAGAAGAACGCCGCATCCGGCACCGGAGACCGGGGGTGAGGCGCCCGGGGCGCGCCTGAGGCCTGCCGCAGTGCACAGGGGAATATCTCGCTTTGGCGCCTGACAGAGACAGCGGCCGCAGCCGCGGCGCACGGCTCGACGCGTGCTGGGTCAGCGACCGCGGCTGGACGCGGGAGAACAACGAGGACGCGTTCCTCGTGCGGCCCGAGGACGGTCTTCTGATCGTCTCGGACGGGATGGGCGGCGAGCAGGCCGGCGAGGTGGCCGCCGCGCGCGTCGTCGAATGGCTGCCCCAACTGCTGGCCGAGCGCGTTCCCCCGGGCGAGAGGCCCGACGGCGACGTGCACGCCGAGATGCGCGAGGCCGTCGTCGTCCTGAGCCGTCGCGTCTTCGAAGCGGCCGCCGCGCTCAACGGCGTGCGCCGGATGGGTGCCACCGTCACGGCCGCCCTGCTCCGCGACGGCCATGCGCACGTCGTGCACATGGGGGACAGCCGGGCCTACCTGTTCCGCAACGGCGAACTGATGCGTCTGACCCGCGATCACTCCCTGGTGGGCATGCTCGTGGAAAGCGAGGTGCTGACGCCCAGCCAGGCGGCCCGCCACCCCATGCGCGGCCGCCTGGAGCGCTACGTGGGCATGCGGGAGACCGCCAAGCCCGACGTCACCTCGGTCGTCCTGAGGGAGGGCGACGAACTGCTGCTCTGCACCGACGGCCTGACCGACGTTCTCTCCGACGAACGCATCCGGGGCATACTGCGCCGGGCCGGCGACGTGGCCACGGCCTGCTGGGGCCTGATGGACGACGCGGAGGGCGCCGGGCGGCGCGACAACGTGACGATCGTCATGGCCCGCTGGCGGCCCGCCTGACGGCGGCCGTCAGCCGACGACCTGCCGGAAGACCCTCAGGTAGTTCTCTCCCCAGAACTTCCGGATGTCGGCCTCCGAGTAGCCCCGCTGCATGAGGCCCTCGGTGATCTTCGGCAGTTCGGCCGGGCTCAGGAGCATGTTCAGGTAGCCGTCCGAGCCCCAGCCGACGTAGTCCGGGCCGACCAGGTCGACCGCGTGGTCCACGTGATCGAGCCAGCGCTGGAAGCGCGGGTCGCTGACGTTCCAGCCCGTGCCGTCTCCGTACTGGCGGCCCGGGCCCACGAAGAGGGTCATCAGCCCCATCAGGCCCCCCCGGGCGGCCAGCGCCTCGATCTGCTCGTCGGTCAGGTTGCGGGGGTGGCCGCAGATGGCCCGGCAGTTCGAATGCGAGCAGATCACGGGCGCCGTGGAGACCTCCAGGACGTCCCAGAAGCCCTCGTCGCTCGTGTGCGACAGGTCGATGACCATGCCCAGTCGGTTCATCTCGCGCACCACCGCCTCTCCGAAGGGCGTGAGGCCGCCTTTTGCGCGCGCCTGCACCCAACTGTCCACGCAGAGGTTGCGGCTGAAGCGGGCCATGAGCATCTGCCGGTAGCCGAGCCGGTAGAGGATCCCGAGCATCTCCAGCGAATCGCCGATCATCTGCACGCAGTTGGCGTCCAGCAGCAGGCCCACCTTGCCCTCGGCGTGCGCGCGGACGATGTCCTCCGCCCGTTCGATCAGAACGAGGTCGTCGATCGCCTCGACCTCGCGCACGGCGATCTCATACAGGATCAGCGCGTTGAGCAGGCCGGGGCGGTTCGGAAACTGCAGCGTGTAGTGGTCGTAGGCGTCCGGCGGGTAGGCGAACCGGGCCCAGTCCTCCGGCCACTCGCCCTCGCGGTCGAACTCCCGGGCAAGGTCCACGGAGAGCTGGTACTCGCCCGAACGCTCGAACATGCCCGCTGAGGCGGAGCCGTCCAGCATGCTCTGGCCGAAGACGTTCAGCCCGCCCTCCCTGACCGCCGCCAGGTCGAAACGGCGGTAGCCGGCGGCGCCCGCGCTCCCGCCCATCCGGGCGAACCAGCCGGGCCGGTTCGCCAGGCCCCCCTTGCGGAGCGACTTGAGGATCGACTCGTGCAGGAAGCTGGTCGTGTAGATGTCCACAACCAGGGCGTTCTGCGTCAGGGCGATCGCCTCGTCCCGAACCTCCGACAGCGCGTCTGCCATGATGGGCCTCCACGGGCTTTGCACAGGGGGCTCGATGTCGCCTCAGCGAATGCCGTTGCCTCATTTCCATTCTACAGCCCGGACGCAGCAAAAACAGTGCCGATTACGCCGGCGGTGCCGGCCGTTCGCCCGGCCCCGGGCCGGCCGCACCGCCGGCCTGTGTGGCGGGCGGCGCCGTCTTGAGGCCGACCACGTGGATCGTCACGCAGAGGCCGATCACCGCCAGAAGCAGGCGGAGCCAGAGTGCCCCGACGACGACCATCGAGTAGCCGAGCGTCAGCCAGAGCAGCGTCACCACCACCATCTTGGCCCGTCGGGTGACGGCGCGGTGTTCCCTGTAGTTCCGGATGTAGCTGCCGAACCACCGGTGGCGTATGAGCCACCGGTAGAGCCGGTCCGAGCTGCGCACGAAGCACGCCGCGGCCAGCAGGAGGAAGGGCGTCGTCGGCAGCACGGGCAGAACGACGCCGACGGCGCCCAGCGCCACGGCGGTGCAGCCGGCGGCGACCAGAAGCCACTTGCGTGCTCCGGAGGCAGGCATCTTGGGGGGGTTCCTTCCTGTGCGGGTATCTGCGGGCCGGCTCACGTGCCGCCCAGGAAGCCGTACCCGCGCACGGCGAAGAAGACGCCGAAGGCCGCCATGAGCAGCCCGCACGCACCGACCAGCCGGCGGTAACCGCGGTCCGACAGCAGCCGTCGGCCGCGGTGCATGCTCTCCGAGACGGCGCTGTACCAGACCAGGTCGGCCAGGACGTGGCCCGTGTAGAACACGGCATAGCCGGCCGGGCCGGCCGGGGCGGCCTGGGCCAGGAAGCTCAGCCCCACGGTGGCCCACCAGAGCGGGAAGTAGGGGTTCGAGAGGGACGTGAGCGCGCCGGCAGCCGCGATCCGGCCCAGCTCGATGCGGCCGCCGTCCGGGTCGTCGTCCGCGTTCGACGGCAGGGACGCCCGCCGGGCCGTCCACGCCATGCTCACCCCCATGGCCAGCAGCGTCGTGCCGCCGGCCAGGCCGACGACTGCCACGAACAGGTCCGCCTTCAGGAGGCCGCCCAGGCCCAGCACGACCCCGACCACCAGGGGGAGTTCGACGATCATGTGGCCGAGGGTCACGGCCGGACCGACCCACCGGCCCCGGCGGGCGCTCCAGCGCACGGTCGCAAACAGCACGGGGCCGGGGGCGACGGCGCCGGTGAATCCCGTGCCGAAGGCCAGCGCGAAGAGTGCGGGCAGAGCCACGATGTACACCTCCGACTCAAGGGGGACGGCCGACTGCCGGGCCCATTCTACGGCACGTAGGGCCGGCGTGCGACGACACGACGGCCGGGGCGGCCGCAGGGGGGGCTTTCCCTTTGACAGTCCGAATGGGCGCTTCTATAATGACTTGCGTCTGCCCGTCACGCTCCGCAGACGGCGGGGAAGGCAGGAACCGGCGCATCCCCCGGCCGCCTCCTCGCACCGGGCGGCACCGCATCCGCGGCGTCCGGTGCGTGCAGGCGCCATTCTCGCGAGACCGAGTCACGACTGCAAATGCTGGTCTATCCGGCCGTTGACATCGCCAGAGGCAAGTGCGTCCGTCTGCTTCAGGGTCGGCCGTCGGACGCCACCGTGTATTACGACAGCCCCCTGGAGGCCGCCCGGAAGTGGCAGGGATCGGGCGCCCGCGTCCTTCACGTGGTGGACCTGGACGGCGCCCTGGGCAGCCCCGGGGCCGGCTGGGACGCCGTGCGGGAGATCCTGCACGGCATTTCCCTGCCCGTGCAGGTGGCAGGGGGCCTGCGCACCACCGAGGCCGTCGAGCGGGTGCTCGAGGCCGGCGCGGCGCGTGCCGTCGTGGGCACGCGGGCCGTGCGCGACCCGGCCTGGGCCGCCCGGCTGTGCGGGCGCCTCCCCGGCCGCGTCGTCATCGCCGTGGAAGCGCGCGAAGGGCACGTGGCCGTCGAAGGATGGCAGGAGGTCGTCGGGGAGGACCCCCTGGACCTGGCCCGCCGGCTCGCCGAGGCGGCCCCGGCCGCGTTCCTGTATACGGACGTCAGTCGTGACGGCATGCTGACCCACCCGAACTTCCAGGGGGTCGAGGCCCTTCGCAAGGCGGTCGACGTGCCGATCATCGCCTCGGGCGGCGTGGCCTCCACGCACGACATCCGCATGCTGGGCGCCTGCGGCGCCGACGCCGTCATCGTGGGCAAGGCATTCTACGAGGAGCACATGTCCATGGCCGACGCCCTGGCGGCAGCCTCTCGCTACCCTTCGCGTCTCCCGGCGGCGCCCGATGCGGCGGCGAACTCCGGAGCAGACAGCCAGACTGGAGACCTCTGATGGCCCCGCGAACACCTTCGAACATCCTGAACGTTGCCGTGCTCGGACATGGAGGCGTGGGCAAGACGACCTTCGTGGACCACTTCCTGCACGTGGCCGGGGTCGCCAAGCGCGCCGGGGATGTCGACGCCGGCAGTTCGCTGAGCGACTACGAAGTCGAAGAACAGGAACGGAAGTTCTCCATCAACAGCGTGATCTTCCAGTTCGAGTTCGAGGGCCGTGCCTTCAACCTCATCGACACACCCGGCTACCCGGACTTCGTCGGGGCCGCCGTCTCCGTGCTGCCCGTGGTCGAGACGGCCGTCATTTGCGTCAGCGCCCGCGAAGGCATCCAGCTCAACACGCGCAACATGTGGGCGGCCGCCGAACGCGAAGGGCTCGCCCGCGTGATCCTCCTGACGCGCATCGACGGCGACAACGTCAACCTGTCCAAGGCGCTGGACGAGATCCAGACGACGTTCGGCAACCAGTGCCGCCCCGTCTTCCTGCCCATCGGAACCGGGCAGGGCGTCAAGGGCGTGGTGAACGTTCTGGAGACCGAGGAGGCGCCCGCCGGCGTCGAGGGCGACTTCGACGCGGCCCGCGAGGCGGCCCTGGAGAGCGTCATCGAGAGCAACGACGAGCTGATGGAGCGCTACTTCGAGGGCGAGACGATCGACCCGGCCGAGATCGCCGCCACGCTGCGCCGGGCCGTGGCGTCCGGTGCCCTGGTGCCCATCCTCTGCTGTGCGGCCCGCGCCGACGTCGGCGTGCGCGAGACCGGGCATTTCCTGGCCGCCTGTGCGCCGGCCCCGGCCGACATGGCACCGCGCAGCGCCCTCGGTGCGGACGCTCAGGAGGTGCCCCTGCCGGCCGACCCCGACGGTGCGTTCTGCGCGCGCGTCTTCCGCGCCACCACGGACGTCCACGTCGGAAAGGTCGCCTGCTTCCGCGTTTACAGCGGCAGCCTCCGTGGGGACCTGACCGTGCATCTGGCCCGCACGGGCAAGCCCGAACGGCTCGGCCACATCTACCTGCCCAAGGGCGAGGGGCATGAGGAGACCGACTATGCCGTCCCCGGCGACCTGCTCTGCGTGACCAAGGTCGAGGAGCTGCGCCTGGACGACACGCTCTGCGGGGAGACCCGTCTGAGCGTCCGGCCGACGGCGTTCCCGGCGCCCATGATGCCGCTGGCCATCGGGACGCAGAGTCGCGACGACGACCAGAAGGTGGCCCAGGGCCTCCAGAGCCTGGCCGAGGGCGATCCGACCTTCACCGTCGGGCGCGGCCAGGGCGCCGAACTGGTGATCACGGGCATGAGCATTCTGCACGTGGATGTCATGCTGAGCCGGCTGAAGCGCCGCTACGGGGTGGCCGTCGAGACCCACGAGCCGGCCATTGCCTATCGCGAGACGGTCACACGTGCGGCCGAGGGCAAGCACCGCCACAAGAAGCAGACGGGCGGACGCGGGCAGTTCGGCGAGGTCTACCTGCGCGTGGAGCCGAACGAACGCGGGGCCGGCTTCGAGTTCCTGGATGAGGTCGTCGGCGGCGTCATCCCGCGCCAGTACATCCCCGCCATCGAGAAGGGCATCCGCGAGGTCCTCGAGAGGGGCATCCTGGCGGGCTGCCCGATTGTCGACGTCAAGGCCGCCGTGCACGACGGATCGTACCACACGGTGGACTCCTCGGAAGCGGCGTTCAAGATCGCCGGCGGGCGCGCGTTCCAGGCGGCCTTCGAGCAGGCGAAGCCCGTCCTCCTGGAGCCGATGGCGCTGATCGAGGTGACCATCCCCTCGCAGTACATGGGCGACGTCACCGGCAACCTGACCGGCCACCGGGGCCGCATCCTCGGCATGGACCAGGTCGGCAGCCTGCAGGTCGTCAAGGCCGAGATCCCGCGGGCCGAGGTCACCCGCTACAGCACCGAGCTGAAGAGCATGACGGGCGGCGAAGGCAGCTTCACCCTGGAGTTCTCGCACTACGCCGTCGTGCCCGCGAACGTTCAGCAGGAGATCATCGCCCGCCACCAGAAGGCCAGGGAAGAGGAGTAGCCGGCGCGCCGGCAACCTGAGCCGGGCACTCCGTCAAGAAAGAGACGCCCCATGACCGACGCCCCCCGCGTCGCACTGGTGATGGGCAGCGAGTCCGACCTGCCCGTGGTGGAGGCCGCCGTCGAGGTGCTCGAGCAGTTCGGCGTGCCGTTCGAGATGCGCGTGCTCAGCGCCCATCGCTCGCCCCGCGCGGTGGAGGAATACGCGCGAAAGGCGCCCGGCCGCGGCGTTCAGGTGCTGATCGCGGCCGCCGGCGGGGCGGCCCACCTGGCCGGCGTCCTGGCCGCGGCCACCGTCATCCCGGTGATCGGTGTCCCGATCCCGACCGACCGCATGGGCGGCATGGACAGCCTGCTGTCCACCGTGCAGATGCCCGCCGGCGTGCCGGTGGCCACCGTGGGACTGGGCAGGTCCGGCGCGGCCAACGCGGGCATCCTGGCCGTGCAGATCCTCGCCGGCGGCGATCCGGCGCTGCGCGAAGCCCTCGTCCGCCACAAGGACGCGCTGGCCGAACGCGTCCGCAACCAGGACGAACGCATCCGCACCTGGTGCAAGGACCGCCGGAACGGCTGAAGCCGCCCGGAACTCGCTCCGGACGGCTCGCCGGCTTGCAAACCCGAGGCCCGGGGACAATAATGTACCCGGACATCCAGAAGGGGGGAGACCATGGACTTCCACGATGTGCTCAGACGGCGCCGGAGCGTGCGCGCCTACCGCGCGGACCCCGTGGACGAGGAGACGCTGGGGCGTGTCCTGGAGGCGGCTCGGATCGCCCCGAGCGCGGCCAACCGCCAGCCGTGGCGCTTCCTGGTCATCCGGGAGGCCGAGTTGCGCACGCGGCTTCTGGACGCCTACTCGCAGCCGTGGTTCGCCGAGGCGCCGATCGTCATCTGCGCCTGCGCGCGGCCCGCAGAGGCCTGGCAGAGGAGCGACGGGAAGAACTACAGCGACGTGGACGTCAGCATCGCCATGGAGCACCTGATCCTGGCCGCCGCCGCCGAGGGTCTGGGCACGTGCTGGATCGGCGCGTTCAAGCCCGACCGGCTGCGCCAGGTGCTGGGACTGCCGGACGACCTGGAGCCGGTGGCGCTGACGCCGTTGGGGTACCCCGCCGAGGAGCCGGCACAGCGGCCCCGCAAGCCGCTGCAGGAGATCGTCGAGTTCCGATGAGCCGATACAAGCCCCTCAACCTGCTCAACAACAAGGACTTCTGGCCCGAGAAGGCGGCCATCGTGGACGCCATCAAGGAAGTCCTGACCATCGGCAAATGCAGGATGCCCCTGCCGATCAGCGACTTCGGCCGCTTCCGCGATCCTCAATGGCGCAACGAAGACAACGAACTGGTCCCATACCAGAGCGTCGACTGGTACGTCTATGACGCCCTGAACCGCGAGCGCATGCAGGTGGACGTCCAGCAGGTGCTGCACTCGTTCGCCGTCGAGCCCTGGCGCCGCGAGCGGGCGCTGGGCGATCACTACGACCTGTGCGTCATGGACGAGGACATGTTCGACTCCCGCCGGCCGCCGGACGCCCCGGACGCCGGATACGTCGTCGGCCGCGCCCAGCCGCTCACCGCAGCCGTCATCAGCACCTACCGGCTCGAGCACATCTGGGGCATGCCGTACAGCTACCTGAAGACGGAGGTCATGCGCCAGCTCTGCTTCATGTTCGGCGTGCCCGACCCCGCGCGGGACGACGTGACCGTGGTCGCCGACACGGCGTACTGCACGAACACCTGCATCCTGCGCCCGGCCTTCGTGGCCCCCGACGATTGGGGGACGCTGACCGAGGACCGCCTGGCCTGCGGCGCGCTCTGCGAAGGGTGTACGGAGGGACTGCGACGGTTCTTCCGCCAGGCTGCCCGGGAGCGGCACGCGCGGCGCCGCTGACAGGCGTCCGTCCGTCGTGGAGAGACCGCCATGGCGTCCACCGAGGAAACCGGCGAGCGCATCGAGGAGCTCCGCCGGGCCATCCGCCGTCATAACCGGCTCTACTACGTGGAGTTACAGCCCGAGATCTCGGACCGTGAGTTCGACGCCCTCCTGGACGAACTGCGGCGCCTCGAGGCCGAACACCCCCGGTTCGCCACCCCCGACAGCCCGACCCGCCGGGTCGGCGGCGAGCCGATCGAGCAGTTCGCCGCCGCCGAGCATCTCTCCCCGATGCTCAGCATCGACAACACCTACAACGAGGCGGAGGTCCGCGACTTCGACCGGCGCGTGCGCGAACTCCTCGGCCCGGACGAGGCCCCGGCCTACGTCGTGGAGCCGAAGGTCGACGGCGTTGCCATGAACCTGATCTACCGCGACGGCATCCTGGACCAGGCCATCACCCGGGGCGACGGCGTCCGCGGCGACGACGTGACGCAGAACGCCCGCACCCTCCAGGGGCTCCCCCTGCGGCTGCACGACCCGGAGGGGCGCATCGACCCCCTGCTGGAGGGCAGCGTGATCGAGGTCCGCGGCGAGGCGTACATGGCCTTCGCCGACTTCCGCCGCGCGAACGAGGATCGGGCGGCCGGCGGGGAGCCGCCCTTCGCCAACCCCCGCAACGCCACCGCCGGATCCCTGAAGCTCCTGGACAGCCGCCTGACGGCCGCGCGCCGCCTGCGCGTCGTCCTCTACGAGATCGGGCGCAGCGAGGGCGTGGACGTGCCCGACTCGCACTGGGAGCGCCTGCGCTGGCTGGCCGACCACGGCTGTCCCACCAACCCGCGCGTCGCCCGCTGCGCCGACGTCGACGAGGTGCTGCGCCGGTGTGCCGCGTGGGAGGGCCGCCTCCGCGAACTGGAGTATCCCGTCGACGGCCTGGTCGTCAAGGTAGACAGCCTGGCGCAGCGAGGGCGGCTCGGGCGCACCTCCAAGGCGCCGCGCTGGATGATCGCCTACAAGTTCGCGGCCGAACAACAGGTGACGCGGCTGCTGGACGTGCGCGTGCAGGTGGGCAAGAGCGGCCAGCTCACGCCCGTGGCCGTGCTGGAGCCCGTCCGCCTCTCCGGCTCCACCGTGAGCCGGGCCTCGCTGCACAACTTCGACGAGGTGGTCCGCAAGGACCTGCGCATCGGCGACCTGGTCCTGGTCGAGAAGGCCGGCGAGATCATCCCGCAGGTCGTGCGGCCGCTGGCCGAGCGCCGGTCCGGCGACGAGAGGCCCGTTCCGCGCCCGACGGAGTGTCCGTCCTGCGGCGGGCCGGTGACGGCGAGCGTCGCGCTCTCCTGCGACAACCCCGCCTGCCCGGCCCAGCGCGAGGAGCGCATCATCCACTTCGCGAGCCGCGACGCCATGGACATCGAGGGCCTGGGCGAGGCGCTCGTGCGCCAGCTCGTCGCCGCCGGGCTTCTGCGCGACTGCGCGGACATCTACGTGCTCGATGAGGCCGCGGTGGCCGGCATGGATCGGATGGGCCGGACGTCCGCCCGCAACCTGATCGGGGCCATCGAGGCCGGCAAACGGCGGGACCTCTCCCGACTGCTGCGCGGCCTGGGCATCCCGCACGTGGGCGCCCACCTTGCCGACGTGCTGGCCGAGCACTACCACGACCTCGACGCGCTCGCGGCGGTCGATGAGCGGGCGCTCATGGCGGTGCCGGGCGTGGGACCGACGGTGGCCGGGGCCGTGGTCGGGTTCTTCGGGCGCGAGTCGACTCGGGACCTCCTGGCCCGGCTCCGGTCGGCCGGCGTCAACATGAGGTCCCGGGCGCCGGAGCGAACGGCGCAACGCCGGCCGGTCGCTGGCCTGAGCTTCGTGCTGACCGGCTCGCTGGAGCACGGGACGCGCGAGGAGGTTGCCGCGCGGATCGAGGCGGCCGGCGGGCGCGTGACCGGAAGCGTCAGCAAGAAGACCGACTACCTGGTGGTGGGCGCCGATCCGGGGACCAAGCGGGACAAGGCGCGCGCCCTGGGCATCCGCGAGCTGTCCGAGCGCGAACTGGACGATCTGCTGGGGCGGGCGTGAGGTCAGTGATCGAGGCGGGAAAGGAACTCATACCAGGGGAAGTTGCGGCCCGGGCACTCGGTGGACGCGTCGGGCACGTGACGGTGCCCCAGCACGTTGCACGTGGGGATCCCGCAGCGGGTCTGCAGGTAGTTGACCAGGCCCACCAGGGCCTCCATCTGCCGCGCGGTCGGGTGGTCGTGCTGGAGGTTGCCCACCAGGCAGATGCCGATGCCGTACTGGTTGTACTCGTTGCCGGCGCTGGCGGCGTGCGCGCCCGTGATCTGGCTCTCCCAGCGGAAGGTCACCTCCACCTTGCCGTCGGCGCTGCCCGAGCCGTTGCCGATCACGAAGTCGTAGCCCACGCCCTGCCACTTGCGCTGGGTCCTGTGGTGGTGGTCGAAGATCGCCCGGTTGCCCGAATCCGTCGCGCTGTGGTGGATGACGATGTACCTCCAGTCCCGCCGCAGCGGCACGTCCAGCCGCCCCTGCAGCAGCGGCGGGCGGCGCAGCACGCTGCCGAGTTCGTAGGCGAGTGCGGCGGCGTCCGTGGCCAGGCGGCGGGCGGGCGGTTCCGGGACGGCGACGGGGGCGGGCTCCTCCACGGGGACCCATTCGGAGGCGTCATCGAGCGAGGCCGGCGCGGGCCTGCCCTTCGATCCGGCCGTGACGCAGCCACACAGAAGGGCCAGCACGGTGCAGACGGCAATCAACTGCAGATGCCTCATCCCCGTCTCCCCTGGCGCGTTCAGAACACCTTCCCGGAATCCAGCAGCACCGTGACCGGCCCGTCGTTCACAAGCGCCACCTCCATGTGTGCGCCGAAGACTCCCCGGCGCACCGGCAGGCCCTGCTCCTCCAGCGTCCGGGCGGTCAGCTCGTAGAGTGCCTCTGCCCTGGAGGGCTCCGCCGCACCGGTGAACGATGGTCGCCGCCCCTTGCGGCAGTCGCCGTAGAGGGTGAACTGGGAGACCAGGAGCACGCTTCCGCCGCAGTCGCGGACGGACAGGTTCATCTGGCCCTCCGCGTCGGAGAAGACGCGCAGGCCGGCCATCTTGCCGGCCATGTACTGCGCATCGGCCTCTTCGTCGTCCGCGCCCACCCCCAGCAGCACGGCCAGTCCCGGCCCGATGCGGGCCACGGCGCGGCCGTCCACCCGGACGCTCGCCTCGGAAACCCGTTGTACGACGGCCCTCATGGCACGATCCCGTCCGTGCGTGCCGACCGGCCCTTGCGACGGCCGGCACCTCGCTTACAATGAACCCGGATTATAGGAATCGGCCTCCCCCCAATGCAAGGCGGCGCCGCCGGCCGCTGCCCGGGGGGGGTACGTGTACACGGAGGACACCATGAGTGCGAAGGGCACTGTGCTCATCGTCGACGACAAGGACAGCATGCTCAAGATGCTGTCCACGATGCTGGGGGATGAATGGGATGTTGAGACCTTCCGTTCCGCCTCGGTCGCGCTGGAGCGGGCTCGGCGCGACCCGGTGGACCTGATCCTGACCGACATCCGCATGCCCGACATGGACGGGATGCGCCTGCTGCAGACGATCAAGCGCGAGGCGCCGAACACGGAGGTCATCCTCATGACGGCCTACGCGACCGTCTCCCAGGCCGTCGACGCCGTCAAGGCGGGGGCGTACAACTACCTGACGAAGCCGTTCGAGCCGGAGGAGCTGAAGATCGCGTTGGAGAAGGCCCTTGAGCGGAAGCAACTGCGCGAAGAGACCGAGATTCTCAAGGAGCAGGTCGAACTCCGGTACGGATTCGGGAGCATCATCGGGGACAGCCCCGCGATGCGGCACGTGTTCGAACTGGCGCGCAAGGCGGCCGACTCCGACACGACCGTGCTGCTGATGGGCGAGAGCGGCACGGGCAAGGAGCGCTTCGCGCGCGCCATCCACCTCGCCAGCAGTCGTCGCAACCGGCGGTTCGTGGCCATCAACTGCGGAGCCATGCCCAAGGACCTGATCGAGAGCGAGCTGTTCGGCCACGTACGGGGGGCCTTCAGCGGCGCGACGAAGGACAAGCGCGGCCTGTTCATGGAGGCCCACGGCGGCACGCTCCTGCTCGACGAGATCAGCGAACTCGTGCCCGACCTGCAGGTCAAGATCAACCGGGCGCTGCAGGAGCGCGAGATCCGCCGCGTCGGCGACACCGCCGACCTGCCCGTCGACGTGCGGGTGATCGCGTGTACGAACCGGGACCTGCAGGCGGCGATGGAGGCCGGCGAGTTCCGGGAGGACCTGTTCTACCGCCTCAACGTCTTCCCGCTGGAACTGCCGCCTCTCCGCCGGCGCCGCGAGGACATCCCCGCCCTGGTGAACCACTTCCTGCGCGTGTTCGCTGCCGAGCACGCCCCCGAGTACGAGATCGACCCCGACGCGCTGGACCTGTTGGCCAACTACCGCTGGCCGGGCAACGTGCGGGAACTGCAGAACGCCGTCCAACGCGCCGTCGTGCTGTGCGAGGACCGGCGGATCACCCGCTCGCTCTTCCCGTTCCTGGACCTGGCGCCGGGCGATTCGTCCATGGAAATCCCCACCGTGGCGGCCCTGTCGTACCGCGACGCCATGGACCGGGCGAGCGCCAGCTTCCAGCGGCAGTACCTGGTCGAGGTGCTCAAACGGGCCGGCGGCAACGTGACGCGGGCCGCCGAACACGCGGGCATCGAACGCGAGAGCTTCCACCGCCTGCTGCGCAAGTGCGGCGTCCAGGCCGACGACGTCCGACGGGATCTCAGCGGCAACTGACGCCCCGCACCACCTGGCCCGCGCGCGTCCGCGCGATGCGCCCGTCCCGCAGGGCCACGTGCCCGTTGACGATGACCGTCCGCAGCCCGTCGGCCGGTTGATGCGGGTCCTCGTAGGTCGTCCGGTCGGCGATCGTCTCGGGGTCGAACATCACGAGGTCGGCCTTCGCGCCCACGGCGATCAAGCCCCGATCCCGGATGCCGAACTTGCGGGCCGGCAGCGAGGTCATCTTCCGCACCGCCTCCGGCAGGCTGAGCAGCTTCCGCTCCCGCACGTACTCCCGCAGGATCCGAGGAAACGTGCCGAAGTTGCGCGGGTGCGCCACCGGTTCGTCGTCCCCGACGACGTGCCCGTCGGTGGCGATCATCGAGAGCTCGTGCGCAACGACCTTCCGGACGTCCGCCGGGCGCAGTGCGTGGAACATGGCCGACGGATCGCCCTCGACAACCAGGTCCATGGCCGTATCGGCAGCGCTCCGCCCGCGGGCCTTCGCGACCTGGGCCAGCGTCTTGCCCTCCAGCGAACGGTCGGGCTCAAACGTGCAGAGGACGACCTTGCCGGGGCCGCCGATCCAGGCGATCTTGCCGGCCACCTCGTCGCGGATCCTGCGCCGGAAGGCGGCATCCTGGAGGCGCTCCTTCAGCTTGCCGTCCTGCGAGACCCACGGCGGGATCGCGACGGCCGCCAGCCCGGTGTTCGTCGCCCCGTAGGGATGGATGTCGAACGTGATGTCCACGCCGTCGCGCCGGCGGCTCTCGATGGCCTCGATGACGCGGTCCATGCGGTCCGGCCGGGTGCGGCCGCGGCGGTGGAGGACCTTCAGGTGGGATATCTCCACGGGCAGGCGCGCCCGCCGGCCGATCTCGGCGGCCTCGGCGACGGCCTCGAACACCTGGCCGCCGGCGCTGCGCTTGTGGCTGGCGTAGACGCCTCCGGCGGCGGCGACCACCTTCGAGACCTCCACCAGTTCGTCCAGCTCCGCGTAGGACCCCGGCACGTAGAACAACCCGGTGGACATGCCGAGCGCGCCGTCGGCCATCGCCTGCTCGACGAGCCGGCACATGGCGAGGAGTTCCTTGCGCGTCGGCCGGCGGCCCGCCATGCCCATCGCGTTTTCACGGACGGTTCCATGGCCCACAAGCGTGGCGTAGTTGATGGCCGGCCCGGCGGCCTCGATCTCCCGGAGCCGTGCGGCGACCGGCAGGGCCGACCCGCCGCAATTGCCCGAGACGACCGTCGTGATGCCTTGCTGCAGGAAGTTGGCTGCCGCCGGTTGACCCACGATGCCGTCCGCGTGGGTGTGTACGTCCACGAAGCCGGGGCAGAGCGCCAGGCCGGCCGCGCGCAACGTCTTCCGGGCCTTCGCCTTCGGCCCGCCGATGCACGCGATGCGATCGCCCCGGATCCCGACCGATGCCCGGTACCACGGACTGCCGGTGCCGTCATAAATGGCCGCGTCTTCAATCAGCAGGTCGAGCATTCCATGCCTCCTGGGGCCGCTGGGGTGGAGATCAATGGTGATCTTCGCGGGGGCGGATCGGACGTTCGCGGAACTCCCGGATCAGCTTCGCCAGCTCCTCCGCGGCCGCCCGGTAGAGCACCTCGCCCTTCTCGGCCGAGCCCAGCGTCGGATCGCCCAGCACGCCCGTGGAGCTGAACGTGCTCCACCATTCCATCATGCCGATGCGGCCGCCGTCCTGGACGTCCTGCCACCAGAACTCGGACGGCAGCATGTTGTTCTCCGGCGCGGCCAGTTGCCGGCGCACACCCTCCGGGCGCAGGTAGAGGTACATGGACGTCTCGATCTCGTCCGCGTGCGCCACCCAGCCGCGGGGCGACTCGCGCACCTCGGCCAGCGTCTTCGCGGTGAGTTCGAAGTAGCTGAACGCGGCGCAGATGACCTCGTTGTCCATCGTCGCCTGGCGCGCGGCCACTTCGATGAGCGGACGGTTGGAGCCGTGGCCGTTGACGATCAGCACCTTGCGGAAGCCGTGATGCGCCACGCTGCGCACGATATCCAGCAGGAAGCGCACGTAATTGTCCCACGCAATGCCGATCGTGCCCGGGAAGTCGATGTGGTGCCAGTTGAACCCGTAGCTCAGGGGCGGCATGAGCAGCGTCTCGTCGGGTGCCAGGCGCGCCGCGCCTTCGCAGACGCACTGGCAGAGGTAGTTGTCGACGTCCAGCGGCAGGTGGGGGCCGTGCTGCTCCGTCGACCCGACGGGGAGCACGATCACGCGCCGCTGCGCGACGGCCCGCTTCATCTCGGGCCAGGTCAGCTTGTCGTAATAGTACGGGGCGGCGTCCGCCATGGCTGTCCCCTCGGAATGGAACCCCCGGGCCGCCGCCATCATACCGGAGGCCACTCGGTCTGACCAGAGCCGCGCCCCCTCGGCCTTTACACGCCGTCGATCCGCGCGTACACTCGCCCTCCGTTCCCGCCGGATTCCCTTCAGGACCGGAGAGTCGCCGATGGCCGGCAGAGCCTACGACCTGACGCCCAGAGACGTGCCGAAAGTGAACACGAAGTACCGCCGCATCCGGACGAAGATCCCCGTGCCGCAGTCCCTGGAGGTCCTGGAGGAACTCCGAAGGTACGAGCCGGTATCCATGACGGGCCAGCCGCCCGTCGTGTGGGATCGTGCCGAGGGCTGCCAGGTCTACGACCGCTGGGACAACATGTGGCTCGACTGGAGTTCGGGCGTGCTGGTGGCGAACGCCGGGCACGGCCGCCGGGAGATCTGCGACGCCATCGTCGAGCAGACCCGGCACCCCCTGCTGCACAACTACTGCTTCCCGAGCGCCGTGCGCGCCGACCTTGCCCGGCGGCTCGCGGACGTCAGCCCCGACGGACTCGATAAGGTCTTCCTGCTGACCACGGGTTCGGACGCCACCGAGTGCGCCGTCAAGCTGAGCCGCACGCACGGCCGGGCCGTCGGCGGCGACCGGAAGATCGGCATCGTCAGCTACATCGGCGCCTTCCACGGCCGCACCCTCGGCGCCCAGATGATCGGCGGAGTGCCGGACCTCAAGGAGTGGATCGTCAACCTCGACCCGTCCATGTGGCAGGTGCCGTTCCCGGACGGCTACTGGGAAGAGGACGGCTCCTTCGACCTGTTCCTGCGGAGCCTGGACGAGCAGGGCGTCACGCCCGACATGGTCGCCGGCGTCATCATGGAGAGCTACCAGGGCGCGGGCGCCAGCTTCGCCCCCGTCCGGTACGTGCAGGCCCTCGCCGAGTGGTGCAGGGAGCACGACGTGGTTCTGACCATGGACGAGGTGCAGGCGGGCTTCGGCCGTTCGGGCAGGATGTTCTCCTTCGAGCACTACGGCATCGTGCCGGACCTCATCTGCTGCGGCAAGGGCATCAGCAGCGGGCTGCCCCTGAGCGCCGTGATCGGCCGGCCCGCGCTGATGGACCAGTATCCGCCCGGCTCGATGACGAGCACGCACAGCGGCAATCCCGTCTGCTGCGCCGCCGCGCGCGCCAGCCTCGAAGTGATCCTGAATGACGACCTCGTCGGCAACGCCGCGCGCATGGGCGACGTGCTGCACGCCGGGCTCAACCAGCTGAAGGCGAAGTATCCGAAGATCATCGCCGACGTGCAGGGCAAGGGCCTGGTGGCGGGCGTCCACGTCGTCAAGGGCCCGAAGAAGCCGGATCACGATCTGGCCTTCGACGTCGTCTGCAAGTGCATGGAGAAGGGCCTGCTGATGTTCAGCCCCGTCGGCAAGTCCACGGTGAAGATCGCGCCGCCCCTCTGCGTCACCGAAGAGCAGGTGCGCGAGGGCGTGGCCACGCTGGCGGAGGCGTTCGCCGAGGCCATCGCCGCCCGCGAAGGGTAGGGGGCGAGCCGCAACATGGCGCACTGCAGTTGCGATTGACATTGACAGGCCCGTCCCTTTTGGTAGAATGGCCAAGAAGCCGGTGCGGGTCGGCACAACTCGAAGCCATGGCCCGTTCGGCATGGTATCCGGTGAACTCTGGGGGCTGTCGGAGGGCGAACGGGATGCGCACTCGGAAGGTGCTGGCCGCGGCGATGCTGGCCGTGGCTGTCGGAGGTCTGACAGGCTGCACCTATATGGGCAGCCGCGGGCGCGATGCCCTGGACATCTTCGACGTCGGCGTGCTGGTCTCGGACCACGTCCGCCCGGATTTTGCGGCGTTCATGACGTTCTGGAACATGTTCCCGATGGGCTACGCCCACGTCGACGGCAAACTGATCGGCGTCGGCGGCGGCCGGGCGGGCGTTCAGGATTTCCGGCACGTGCACAGTTGGGGCGTGGTGGCATGGGGGGCGGAACAGCATTCCGTGGGCGACCCGGGCGGCGACGTCGGCGCGCCGGCTCGCTACGACCAGGGGTTCTTCCGGCTGGCGCTCGGGGCGGAGAACCGGCCCGTGCGGGAGAGTTACTTCGAGTGTGACCGCACGTTCGTGCTGGGCTGGGTCGGCCTGCATCTCCGGGTCAAGCTGGACGATCTGGCCGATTTCGTGGCCGGCTGGTTCGGGGCGGACATCATGCATGACGACATCCGCGCCGGAGCCGAACAAAGCTGACGGCGGCTCCCAGC
Organism: Candidatus Brocadiaceae bacterium; assembly: GCA_012728835.1. Taxonomy (NCBI): domain Bacteria; kingdom Pseudomonadati; phylum Planctomycetota; class Candidatus Brocadiia; order Candidatus Brocadiales; family Candidatus Brocadiaceae; species Candidatus Brocadiaceae bacterium. Next base: position 124,837 of record JAAYEJ010000012.1, read on the forward strand.
GCTGACGGAGGCCCGCCCCGAGAGACTCTGGACAGGGAGCCGGATATTTGGGACAATCGCCAAGTATGAAAGCCTGCGACCAGTTCACAGAACGGGCCGCCATCCTGAAGGCGCTGGCGCATCCGAGCCGGCTGATGATGGTGGACGAACTGTCTCGCGGCGAGCGCTGTGTCTGCGAGTTGACCGACCTGGTCGGAGCGGACATCTCGACCGTGTCCAAGCACCTGTCCTTGCTGAAAGACGCCGGCATCGTGGACTGCTCGCGCGACGGCGTGAAGGTCTTCTACCGCCTGCGGGTGCCCTGCGTGATCAACTTCTTCGCCTGCATCGAAGCCGTGTGCGAGGAGAACGCACGCTGCGGGTTACGGAACAGGGAGAGCTGAGGCGCCCCCTTTTTTGCGTCATTTATTGGCGAGACGGCCAAACAAAGGCTGGAGAACGGCTTGAAATCGGAGTGGAAGAAACTCGCGCTGATCGTCGCCGTTTTCGCGGCATGCTTCTATCTGCCGGTGGGGCGCGAGCGGTTCGACGGGGCGGTGCTGGAGTCCCTGCACCTGGCGAAATGGTATGCGCGCGAGCACGTGCTGCTCTGCCTCGTGCCGGCCTTCTTCATCGCCGGGGCCATCGCGGTCTTCGTCAGCCAGGCCTCGGTGATGAAGTACCTCGGCGCACGGGCGAACAAGGCCCTCGCATACGGCGTTGCGTCCGTGTCCGGGACGATCCTCGCCGTCTGCTCCTGTACGGTACTGCCGCTGTTCGCGGGCATCTACCGCATGGGGGCGGGGCTCGGGCCGGCGACGGCGTTCCTCTACTCCGGTCCGGCCATCAACGTCCTGGCCATTGTCCTGACGGCGCGCGTGCTCGGCCTGGAGCTGGGCGCGGCCCGGGCGGTGGGCGCCATCCTGTTCAGCGTGGTCATCGGCCTGCTCATGCACGCCATCTTCCGCAGGGAAGAGATCGAGAAGATGAATGCCCAGGCGGCGATGCCGGAACCGGAAGCCGGCCGCCCGCTCTGGCAGAACGTCCTGTATTTCGCGTCCATGGTCGGCATCCTCGTCTTCGCCAACTGGGGGCGTCCACAGGAAGCGACGGGCCTCTGGCACGCCGTCTACTCAAGCAAGTGGCTCATCACCGGCGCGTTCGCGCTGGCCTTCGGCGCGATCCTGGCGGCATGGTTCGGTCTGACGTGGTGGAAGGTCCTCGCGGCGGCCGCCCCGACGGCGCTGGCGGCAGTGCTGTTCCCGCAGGCGCCGATGGTGCCTTTCGCCGTGGGCGTGGCCGGCCTGGCGGCGATCACCGGCTCCACGCCCGGAGAGCCGCGCGACTGGCTCGACCAGATGTGGGGATTCGCCAAACAGATACTGCCGCTGCTGCTGATCGGCGTGCTGATTGCGGGCGCCCTCTTGGGACGCCCGGGTCACGAGGGGCTCATACCGTCCGGCTGGGTGAGCGGCGCCGTCGGCGGCAATTCGCTGCGCGCCAACCTGTTCGCGTCCGTCGCGGGCGCGTTCATGTACTTCGCCACGCTGACGGAGGTGCCGATCCTGCAGGGGCTGATCGGCGCCGGCATGGGCAAGGGGCCTGCGCTGGCGCTGCTTCTGGCCGGGCCGGCGCTGAGCCTGCCCAGCATGCTCGTCATCCGCAGCATCATAGGCACGAAGAGAACGGTCGTCTACGTGACGCTCGTGGTCGTGATGGCCACCGTCAGCGGGGTGCTCTACGGCTCGATCTGGGGCTGAGGGATGCGGAAGGACGCTCGGGAACGCGTCTGCCGGTCGGCGTCCGACGGCGGGCGCACTGTTCACCACTGCCTTGTGGGCACATCTGAACGATAGGGAGTATGGCCATGTCAAACTGCTGTGACGGGGCGGACAAGGCGGCGAGCGGGTCGGACTGCTGCTGCGGGGACGCGGGCAAGAACGTGCTGTTCTACGCGTGCTCCGGCGGGGCCAACGTGGCCGAGATGGCGGACCGCGCGGCCCGCGAACTCATGTTCGACGGCTGCGGAACGATGTTCTGCCTGGCCGGGCTGGGCGCCGGGATCCAGGGCATGATCCAGACGGCGAAGGACGCCGACGCCAACATCGTCATCGACGGCTGTCCGCTGGACTGCGCCAGGAAGATCTTCGACAAGGTGGGCGTCACCAACTACAAGCAGTTCCGTGTGACCGACCTGGGCATCGAGAAGGTGAAGGGCGTGCGGGCCTCCCCGGAGGACGTCGAGCGGGTCATCGCCAAGGCTCGTGAACTGCGTGCAGAGGTCTGAGGGCCGGCCGCGAGGCCGATCGTCCCCTCAAAGCGAGCAAGGAAGGATGCAGATGAGGACGTTGCAGATACTGGGCACGGGCTGCCCCAAGTGCAGGAAGCTGGCCGAGAACGCCGAGGCCGCCGTCAGGGAACTCGGGTTGGATTGCCGGATTGAGAAGGTCACCGCCATCAGCGAGATCATGAAGCTCGGCGTGATGATGACGCCGGCGCTGGCGGTGGACGGGGAGGTCAAGGTCGTCGGCAAGGTGCCCTCCGTCGACGAGATCAGGAAACTGCTGGCGTAGAGCGAGCCCGCATCCGGGGGTTCCTGATGATCGAACAGCTGTTCACTGCGCTGACCCGCGCCGTGCAGGGGCGCCTGCAGTCGCTCTGGCGGCGGCGTTCGCATGGGGGATCCTCAGCATCCTGCTCAGCCCCTGCCATCTGGCGAGCATCCCGCTCATCGTCGGCTTCATCGACGGGCAGGGCCGCATCTCGACCCGGCGCGCGTTCCTCATCTCGACCCTGTTCTCCGGCGGGATCCTTGTGACGATCGCCGCCATCGGCGCCGCCACCGCGGCCGCTCTGATCTTCGGGTTGATCTTCGGCATCGCCCTCGGACCGTGCACGTTTGCCTTCATGGCGCCGATGCTGGGCGTGACGTTCAGCGTGGCGTCGACGCGCCTCCTCTACGGCATCGCCCTGCTGGCGGTCTACGGTGTCGGGCACTGTTCGGTCATCGTGCTGGCGGGGCGTTCACGGAGGTCGTCCAGCACTACCTGAACTGGAACGAGCGTTCCATGGGCGCTACGATCCTGAAGAGGGTCTGCGGCGTTCTCGTGATCCTCGGCGGGCTTTACCTGCTTCACACCGCTTCCTGAGGGTGTTCATGTCTGAAGAACTCAGAATGCAGAACGACGCCTGCGGCTGCGGGCACCCCCGGCTGTCGGCGGCGCTGGTGCTTCTCCTGGCGCTGGCGGCCGGGCTTCCGTCCCTGTGGACGCGGGACCTCTTGGTGAGCGATGAGGTGCGGCTGACCGAGGGCGCCCGGCAGCTTGTGCAGGCGCCCGGCGGGTGGCTGGCGCGCGTCAACGGCCAGGCGGTCGTTACCGAGGCGCCGCTGCCGTACTGGGCGGCTTCGCTGCTGTGGAGGGCCGGCGCAGGGGCCGCCTCCGCCCGGCTGCTTTCTGTGCTCGCGGGAGTGGCCGTGGTCCTGGTCTGCTTCGGGGCGGCGGCCCGCGCCGGCGGAGTCGCCCGGGGCCGTCTGGCCGGCGCCGTGGCGCTCACGACGATGGCGGTCTTCTGGCCGATGCGCCAGGGGGGCGCGCAACTGCTCGGGGCGCTGCTCCTGACCGCCTGCCTTCTGGCCGGTCGCCGGGCGGCGGACAGCAGGGACGGAGGCTCCGCCGGCTGGTGGGCGGCCTGCGGCTCGGCGGCCGCGCTCGGCGTCTTCGCCGTCGGCCTGTCGGTGCTTCTGCTGGCGGCACTTGTGCTGGGGCTGTACGTCCTGGTCGCGCGGAAGCGGCTTCCGTCGCCCGTTTCGCTTCTGGCGGGCCTGGCCGTGCCGGCGGGTGCCGTCATCCTGTGGCATGCGGCCGTGGCGGGCGCGCCTGCGGCGGACGGACTGGCCTGGCGGCTCCTGACGCGCGACCTGGCCGGCCTGCGGGCCTCGCTGCGCGAGGGCGACCTGCACCGCGCCGTTCTGTCGACCGCCGGCGCCTTTCTGCCGTGGATCGTCATCGTGCCCGGGGCGTTCGTGGCCGCCGTGCGGGCGCGACGGAGCGACGACGGCGATCTGCCCCTGTTCGCCGCCGTATGGCTGGCCGCGCTGGCCGTGCCGGCCGTCCTCGGCGGGCGCGAGGGCGCGCCGGACTACGCGGCGGCCGCCGTCCCCGCGCTGGCCATCCTGTGCGCCTGGGTGCTGGCGCCGTGCGGCGACCCCGCGCCGGTGGGCACGGCGCAGCGCCGGCTCGTCCGGTCCGCGCTCGTGCTGTCGGCGGTCTTCATGGGAGGGATCCTTCTGCTCGGCTTCTTCCACCTGGCCGGCGGCACCTACCTGATCCTGGGGCAGCGGTATGTCTGCCCCGTGACGGACCAGCCGTATTCGCCCTATGCCCTGGCGCTCGTCCTGCCGTTCGTGGCCGGGTGTCTGGCTGTGATCGCCGCCATCCTGCGCACGCCCATCGAGCGCCGTGCGCGCCAAGCGTGGCTCATGGTCGCGGCGGTGTTCTTCCTGGGCATTGCCGCCGACCTCTTCCTGACGCCCGTGATGGACGCTTACCGGTCCGCCCGGCCGTTCGCAGAGAAGGTCGCGCAGAGCGTGGGGCCGGACGATCGGCTCTTCCTGTATCGGAAGGACTACGACGGCCTGTACAATCTCCTCACGGGGCGGTCGGAGATTCCGGTGATCGAGACCGAGAGCCGGCTTGTGGAGGCGCTCACGCACCCCGGCACCTTCGTGATTGTTGAGGGCAAACGCCTCAAGCGCATCCGCGGCGGCGAGCGCCTTCGCGAGTCGGCGGTCATCGAAGGTCTGGTGGGGGGGCGGCGAATGCTCTTGCTGGGCAGCGGTTGGCTGATGCAGGGCCTCGCGTCTGTGCCGGCGGGATCAGCGCCGCAACGGGAAGGTCAACGTGAACCGCCGGAACGCTGAACGCAGCCGCCCCGACAGGCTCAGGGTTCTGTTCCCGTGCACGGGGGACTCGTGCCGCAGCCAGATGGCCGAGGGTTGGGCGCGGGCGCTGCGGGGGGGCGTGATCGAGCCCTATTCGGCCGGTCTGGAGCCCCACGTCCTCGACCCGCCGGCCGCGGTGACCCGGCCCGGCTACTCCATGGGGTACTTGAGCCCCCAGTCGGCGCGCAGGGCGTCCAGCGTCTCCAGGATCGACAGCGTCTCGTCCAGCGGCATGACGTCGCTTTCCGTGCGTCCGGCGCGCAGGCAGTCCATGACGTGAGCGGCCTCGCACTCATAGCCGTTCCCCCGGAAGGGCAGCTCCAGGGTCTCCTTGACCTCGTCGACGCGGCCGATGCTGAGGGCCTGTGCGCGCCAGAAGGGGCTGTGGACCCGGATCCACCCCTCCGTGCCGGCCACCAGGGCGTCGTGCATCATGGCCGTGCGGACGGCGCATGCCATCACGGCCAGGGCGCCGCCCGGGTAGCGGAAGACGATGCCGTCCTGTTCGTCCACGCCGGTCTCGCCCAGATGGGAGAGGGACGCGGTGGCGTCCGGCGGCCCGCCATAGACCATGGAGGCCAGGTTGATGGGGTAGGTGCCGACGTCCAGCAGCGCCCCGCCGGCCAGTTCCGGTGCGAGCAGCCGGCTTTCGGGATTCCAGCCGATCCGGAAGCAGAAGTCCGCCTTCACCATGCGCGGCTCGCCGATTACGCCTTCCGCCAGGAGTTCACGGAGCCTCACGAGGGCCGGCAGGAAGCGCATCCAGACGGCCTCCATGACGAACAGGCCCCGGCTGCGCGCGGCCTCGACGACCAGCCGGCCCTGTTCCGCATTGACGGCGAAGGGCTTCTCGCAGAGCACGGCCTTGCCTTCTTCCAGGCAGAGGAGGGAGTTGGCGCAGTGGAACGGGTGCGGGGTGGCGACGTAGATCACGTCCACGTCCGGATCGGCCGCCAGCTCCTCATAGCTTCCGTGGCGATGGGGGACACCCCATTCCTCGCCGAACGCGTCGGCCTTCTCCTGCGTGCGCGACCCGACGGCGACGATCTCCGCGTCCTTCAGAAACCGGAGACCCTGGGCGAACTTGTGCGCAATGCTCCCGGTGGCCAGGATGCCCCAACGTATCTTGTCCATGGCAAGTCTCCCTCCGGCTACAAAGGCCTCCGTCAGAGCGGTTTGCAGAGGCCGATCAGATCGTCCAGCTTTGCCGTGGCGAGCGCCAGCACGGTGTCGCACGCCCCGTAGTAGATGCGCACGGTGCCGTCGTCTTCCAGCAGCGTTGCGCTGGGGAAGATCGTGTAGCTGCGGAAGCCGTCTGTCTCGTAGGGCTCCTCGGGAACCATCAGCGGATCCTGCGAGATGCCGACGATCTTCCAGGGCTCCTCCAGGTCGAGCATCATGATGCCGGCGCAGTAGACCTTGTGCCAGTTCTCATCGCGCCAGGTGGGGTAGACGGTGTCGGGGTCGTAGTGCGTGGCGTGGAAGATGACCAGCCAGCCTTTGTCGGTCCTGATGGGCTGGCCGGACGGGCCGTTCTTCCAGTTGCAGTAGGGCAGGTCGTTGGCGCGCAGCACCAGGTGCGTGTTGCCCCAGTAGCGGGCGTCGGGCGAATCGGAGAACCACATGTCGTAGCGGTCCTCGCCCCGCATGCCGTAGGCGCGGAACGGACGCTCCAGGCGCAGGAACTTCCCGTTCCGCCTCTCCGGGAAGACGATCATGTTGCGGTTGTCGGGCGCCGACATGCTGAGGATTTCGTAGTTCTCGAAGTCGTCCGTCACGGCGATGCAGCCGCGGATACCGTCGCGGCAGTTCTCGGTGAACGTGACGTAGACGCGTCCGTCGCAGACGGTCATCCGCGGATCCTCGGGGTTCGTGATGCCGTCCGGCCGAAACCAGAAGTCCGGGTCGACGTCCCAGCGGATCCCGTCGTCGCTGACGGCGCGGCCGATGCGGCGCGTGGACTTGCCGTAGCGCTCGTTCCAGAAGATGTTGCGGAACAGCATGTTGTAGCGGCCGTTGAACTTCACGACGCCGGCGTTGTAGGCCATGTGACATGGCCAGGGCACGTCCTTTTCGGGGTCCAGCACGATGCCCTGGCGCTTGATGGCCGGGCTTCCCTTCCAAGTGAACTTCGCCATGACGCTCTTCCTCTCTCGGGGAGTCGACGCGACTCAGGAGCCGACCGTCTCCGGCCGGAGCCAGCGGCTGAACCAGCGGTACATGTAGTCCCTTACATCGTCGATCGTCGCATGACCGTCGCCGTGATTCAACGTGCAGAAGCACTCCGGCTTCTGCAGCAGCGCGTAGGCGCGCCGGCCGGCCAGGTAGCAGCGGAAGTTGGCCTCGATGTACGGGTTGTACAGGTCGTTGTACGGCTCCACCACCAGCAGGGCGCGCGGTGCGCAGAGTGCGATCATGTCCGCGTAATCGTAGAGCATGTGCCCGCCGGTGGCCTGGAAATGCCTGATCCACAGGGGGCTGGACAGGAGCGCCGGGTGACCGGACAGCACCCGGTAGACATTCGTCAGATTCGGGCTGATGCCGGTCGAGGGCACGGCGGCGGCGATCCGCTCGTCGAAGGCGGCCAGGAAGACGGTCATGCGCCCGCCGAGGGAGTTGCCCATGACACCGTGGGCACCCGGCCGTATGTACGGCAGGCTGTCCAGCACGTCCAGAAGCCGCTGGTTCTCCCAGAGGCGGCGCCCGTCCAGCGACCACTCGGGGTGCTCGTCTACGAACCGCCGCAGCGCCTCGGTGTAGCGCCGGCCGACCTCGTCTTCGGGCATCGTCTCGCCGTGGGTGATCCGCTCGCCGAACAGGTAGTTGTCGGGCGTCGCGGTCACGAAGCCACGCTGAGCCAGCTCGATGGCGTAGGCGCATTCCGGCCCGTCCACCGTCAGGGGCCCCGTCTTCCCGAGCTTGCCGCCATAGGTGCCGTGACAGACGACGACGGCCCGGCCGGGATGGGCATCGTCGACGCCCTCGGGCAGGACGAGGACGGCCAGCCCCCACTCGTCCGGCATGACGCGGTAGCGGATCTTGACGTGGCGCAGGCCGTAACGCTCGTACTGCTCCAGCACCTCGTGCTCGGGTTCGATCACCAGGTCGGGCGCGGTGCCCATGGAACCCATGACGCGCGTGTGGATGCGGCGTCGAATCTCCGGCCATTCCTCCGGTCGCGTGTCCTGCAGAACAACGTCTCGGAACATGCCGCGTCTCCTTCCTGCCCTCGGGCCGGAGTCCGCCTCGGGGCAGCGCGGCCGTCTCGGCCGCGTGTCCGGGGCGGGGAGAGATGGGGCGGACTCCTGTCCGCGTGCTCAGTTCACGCCCAGCCTGCGCATGATGCACTGATAGAGGGCGGGCAGTGTCTCGGCGTGCAGGCCCTCGAAGTAGAAGCCCACGCCCCCGAAGACCTTCGGTATGCGCGTGGCGATCGACTTCTGGTCGCGCAGGTAGTAGTAGGCCTGCGTCTCGTCGCGCGTCTCGTCGTCGAAAACGAAGGGGCGGATGTCAAAGTCGCCGGTCCAGAGCCCGTCGGGGGCCCGGCCGACGTTGGCGGCCATCGAGACGGCTTTCAGCACCACCTCCGGCCCCATGATGGCGGTGCCGATGTTCAGGATCACGCCGCCGCCTGTGAACCGGCACATCTCCTGGGCAAAGACGAGGAAGTCGTGCCCGCTGGACTGCCCCTTCGCCGCCGGGTTGAAACCGGCGTGCTGGTCGATGATGTCCGTGCCGAGCGAGGCGTGGATACACGCGGGCACGCCCGCGCGGTAGGCGGCGGCGAAGACGCACGAGTCCAGGTAGGGGAAGCCGTCGTAGGGCTTGATGTACTCGCCCGTGTCCTGGTAGCGCTCGAACGTGCGGTCGATGACCTGGCGGCGGAAGTCGGCGTCGCAGTAGAGGCGTCCCATCGCCTCGCCCATGCCGATGCCGAGTTCGGCGCCGATCTCGATCGTGCAGTTCAGGTAGGCGCCGGTCTCGAACGCCATGCCGAAGTCGCCGTTGGGCAGGGCGTCGCGGACCGATTCGCTGGAGGCGCCGGTCAGGGCCAGTTCGAACGAGTGGATCGAGCCGGCCCCGTTCGTGGAGAAGAGGGTCACGATGCCGCGCTCGATCAGGTCGATGACGATGGGGATCTGGCCGTTCTTGATCGGATGGGCGCCGGAGAGGGCGACGACGGGCCGGCCGGCGCGGTGGCACTCGACGATGTAGTCGGCCAGTTCGCGCAGGCCGGCCGACTGGTCGGCCCCCCCGCCGCGCAGCCCGCTGCGGAACCAGGGGGTGGTCGGCGGCCGGAACTCCGCCCTGCGCAGCGCGGCGACATCGACGTAGTCGTCCAACTCCACCTTGTTCGGCCGCACCTTCAGGGGGTAGGTGCGCATGTGCGAGGGGTCGAACACGCCATAGGATCCCCGGTAGGATCGGTCGTCATTCGGCACGGATCAGCTCCTTCAGCAGGGGGCTGGTGTAGTCGGGCAGGATGTAGTGTGTGCCCAGGTCGGCGTGCAGGCGCCGCTGGCGCTGCGCGTCGACGGGCAGGCGGCTGATGGTCACGCATCCCATGTCGACGCCGGCCTTGATCTCCGTGCGGCCGTCGCCCAGCACGAGCACGCGGGCGGGGTCCACGCCCTCCCGCCGGCAGAGTTCGCGCATGACCTCGTCCTTGGGCATCTTGCGGTCCCAACTGGAGCCCTGCAGGCTCTCGACCGTCTTGCCGGGGCCGATCTCGAACCCGAGGGCGCACACCTCCTCGTACATGCCGCCGTCCTCGTAGATCACGGCGCCCGTGACGAAGTAGTTCAGGCAGCCGGCGGCGTGCAGGTGGTCCATGAACTCCATCGAGCCGGGCACGAGCCAGGGCCGGGGGTCCTTGCGGGCGGCCGCGGTGTTGCGGTCGCGGCAGGCGCCGTTCAGCACGGCCTCGTAGAGCTTGAAGAGCCGCGGCGTGCGTTCGGCGATGAACCGGCGCAGGGCGGGCGGTTCTTCGACGTCGTCGAAGCGTTCCTCGCCGTTCCAGATGCGCCGGACGATCTCGGAGTTGCGCCGGCGTGCCGTCTCGGTCAGGGCGAGGTCCAGGCCGGGCGGCAGGCAGTCCCGCTCGACAGCCCGGCGGATGCCGTATTCCATCTGCGTCAGGGCCGAGAGGCCCGCCGACTCCACGCAGAACTCGTCCGTCTCCGGCAGCGGCTCGGCGCCCACGCGCCCGACCAGCGCGGCGATCCGTTCGGGCGAGTCGAAGTCCTCACCCAGCCCGCAGGTCATCGCGTAGTGCACGGCCAGGCTCATCACCGGGGGCCAGTCGCGGATCAGGCTGTGGGTCCCGTCGATGTCGTGGATGACTTGGGTGATGCGGCGGCGTCCGACGCGGCGGACGGTCTCGATGTTGCCGGTGTGTCCGTTCAGGCAGGAATCGTCGAAGATGGCCATGGTGCCGTTCCGTATGGCTTCGGTTGTGCCGGGGCAGGGCGCTCGCCGGCGGGGCGGAGCGCCGCACGCCGTGTCATTGTACCGTCTGTTCCCCCGTGGGCAAGTGATCGCGGCCGTCCCGCTCACTATGATCGGGCGCGCGCGGTCGGTACAATGGCCTGCAGGAGGAAGACCATGGACGAGCGCATGCGCAGCACCACCATTCTGGCCGTGCGCCGGGACGGGCAGGCGGCCCTGGGCGGCGACGGGCAGGTGACGCTCAAGGACACGGTCGTGAAGGCCACCGCCTCGAAGATCCGCCGGCTGCACCAGGGGCGGGTGATCGTGGGGTTCGCCGGGTCGGCCGGCGATGCCTTCGCACTGCTGGACCGCTTCAGCACGAAGCTGGAGAGCTACCAGGGGAACCTCCTGCGCAGCGCCCATGAACTGGCCAAGGAGTGGCGCACGGACAAGCTGCTGCGCCCCCTGGAGAGCCTGCTGGTGGCCATGGACGCCGAGCGGAGCCTGCTGATCACCGGCAACGGAGAGGTGATCGAGCCGGACGACGGCATCCTGGGCATCGGGTCCGGCGGGGCGCTGGCCACGGCCGCCGCGCGCGCACTGGTGCGCAACACGGACCTGGGCGCCGAGGACATCGTGCGCAGGTCCCTGGGGATCGCCGCCGAGATATGCGTGTATACGAACGATCAAATCCGCGTGGAGACGCTGCCATGAACGGCCTGACGCCCCGTGCCATCGTGGCGCAACTCGATCAGTACATCGTCGGGCAGGACGACGCCAAGCGGGCCGTCGCCATCGCCCTGCGGAACCGCTGGCGCCGCCAGCAGTTGCCCGAGGAGTTGCGCGAGGACATCCTGCCGAAGAACATCATCATGATCGGCCCCACGGGCGTGGGCAAGACGGAGATCGCGCGCCGGCTTGCCGGCCTGGCCAACGCGCCCTTCGTCAAGGTCGAGGCCTCCCACTACACCGAGGTGGGCTACCACGGACGCGACGTGGACAACATGGTGCGCGAACTGGTGGAGCTGGCCGTCAACATGGTGCGTGCCGAGATGACCGAGCAGGTGCGCCGGCAGGCGGAGGAGAACGCCGAGGAGCGCCTGCTGAACGTCCTCTACGAGCCGCCCGAGGACGAGACCAACGACTGCGACCGGGCCGAGCGGCGGCGCAACGCCCGCGGCCGCCTGCGCAAGCTCCTGCACGAGGGGAAGCTGGACGAACGCACCGTCGAGATCGACGTGACCGAGAAGCCCGTCGTCATGCAGGGAGTGGCCGCCGGCGGTGACGAGATCGGCATCGACATGCAGGGCGTGTTGGAGCAGATGCTGCCTCCCCGCACGCAACGGCGGCGCCTGACGGTGGCCGAGGCGCGCGACGTGCTGCTGCACCAGGAGTGCGAGCGCCTCCTGGACCGTCAGGCCGTGCATCGCGCGGCCATCGAGCGGGCACAGAACCACGGCATCATCTTCATCGACGAGATCGACAAGATCGCCGGCGCCCGTGCGGAGGGCCATGGCCCGGACGTCAGCCGCGAAGGCGTCCAGCGGGACCTCCTGCCCATCGTGGAGGGCTGCACGGTGCCGACCCGCTACGGCGTTGTGCGCACCGACCACATCCTGTTCATCGCCGCCGGCGCGTTCACCGTCGCCAAGCCCAGCGACCTGATCCCCGAGCTTCAGGGCCGCTTCCCCATCCGTGTGGAGCTGAACGACCTGACACGCGACGACCTGGTGCGCATCCTGCGGGAGCCCCGAACGGCCCTGACGACGCAGTACAGCGAACTGCTGGCCACCGAGGGCGTGACCCTGCAGTTCACCGATGACGCCATCGAGCGCATCGCGGAGTACGCCGAGAAGATCAACCGGCGCACGCAGAGCATCGGCGCGCGCCGGCTCCAGACGGTGATGGAGAAGCTCCTGGAGGATGTGAGCTTCGACGCGCCGGACATGCCCGACGGGACGGTGCGGGTCGGCCGCAGCTTCGTGGACGCGCGTCTGAGCCCGCTGGTCGAGGACGAGGACCTGACCCGTTACATCCTGTAGAGGGGCCGGCCCGGCCCCGTTGCCTGCCAGGTGCGAGGAAGGAGCCCATGGACAAGCAATGTGTCGTCTGCCACGTGCGCCCGGCGTTGTTCCGGTGCATCCAGTGCCACAAGCCGGTGTGCGACGAGTGTGCGTTCAAGACGGAGCACGGGGCCTTCTGCGGACGCAACTGCGCGACGGCCTACCGCGACTTCCAGAAGGCGCAGGGCGACCAGCCGGTGAAGAAGTCCGGCGGCCTGGTCACGACGCTGATCGCCTTCCTCGTCGCCGTGGCCGTGCTCGGTTTCGTGGCGCACAGACTCGGCCTGCTGTCCGGACTGCTCGGTGGACGCTGAACGGCCCGGTCAGGGCGCTTCGGTCGCGTCTTTGAACGGGCTCTCCTCGTCCAAGAGCTGGTCCAGCTTCACGGCCTCCAGCCGGAGCAGAACCCGCGTCCTCTCCATCGGGTAGTCGATCAGGATGGCGGTGGGAACCTGCACGGACCGGCCGACGCCCGTCTCCACAAGTTCCCTGCGCGGGTAGGTGACGACGGAGCGGATGGCGCCGTCGGCGTTGTACTTCTCGATGGTCGTGATGGCTTCGGAGATGCGGTCGAACGAGATCGCGGCGGGGATGCGGACCGCGGGGGGATCCGATTCCCACTCGACCAGGGAGACCCTGCTGATCTGCTCGACATCGTGCAGCACGGGCGCCCGCCCCAGCAGGCTGGCCGGGGAGAAGGCGTGGACGATGTCCGCCGGCATGATGTGGATGCGGCCGGGCTGCGGCTCGACCGGGTCTCCGTACCGCCCGTCGAAGGAGTCGGACAGGGCGGGCAGCTCTGCGCGGTACAGCTCGCCGTTGCCCGCCAGGCGCACCTTCAGGGTGCCCTTGTGGGGTATGCGCAGGTAGACGAGGTCGGGCTTCTTCACCACGAGGAGGCCGCTGCCCAGCGTCACCGAGTTGGTCGGCGTGTTGATCTGCGGGTTGCTGATCCTCACCTCGCATCGCGCCTGGAGTGTGGCCCAGGCGAGGTCGTTGTCCCGCAGGGCGTCGATCCAGAAGTTCACGCTGCGACGAACGGCGAGGGGCCGGCGGGGCACCTCGACGCGCTCGGGCGGCGCCTGACAGCCCGCCAGACACGCCGCCGCCGACAGCAGCGCCATCATCGCCGGCACCGTCCATCCCGTCCACTTCCGTCTCGTCCCTGTGCCGTCCATGTTCCGCCTCCTCACTCGGGTGTGTGTCAGACCGGCGTCGGCCCGCTCTGGTCGTAGACCCAGGCCGTGGCCTCGGGCGGGTAGCTGACCACTTCCTCGGGGGCGAAGAACGCTCCGATCTCCCGCTCGGCGGCCTCCGGGCTGTCGCTGCCGTGGATCAGGTTGAAACGGTTGCTCAGCGCCAGGTCGCCGCGAATCGTCCCGGGAGGCGAGTCCGCCCCGAACGTCCGGCCCATCATCGTCCGTACGACCTTCACTGCGTCCTTGCCTTCCAGCACCATCGCCACCACGGGGCCGCTGATGGTGTAGCGCACCAGCGGCTCATAGAACTCCTTCCCCTCGTGCGCGCCGTAGTGGCGGCGCACGAACCCTTCGCTCAGGCGCAGCATCTTCATGCCCACGATCAGGAAGCCCTTGCGCTCGATCCGTCCGATCACCTCGCCCAGCAGCCCGCGCATCACGGCATCGGGCTTCAAGAATACCAGGGTCCTCTCCATGCGGGCACGTCTCCCTTCAGTCGGCTACGGCTTCGTTGCCCTGATCTTCTCCCGGTACAGCCGCCGCACTCGAGCGAAGAAATCCCGGAGCGTCTCGGTGGCGTAGTCCGGATAGGTCCATTCCCACGGCACGAACGCGCCGGCGCGCCAGCGCAGGGTGCACTCGGCGTAGATGCCGTCGCCCAGGTAGATGCGGTGTGCGTGGTCCTTCGTCGTGGCCAGCACCAGTTTGTCCATGCTCACGTAGCCCGCGTCCAGGTTCACCGGCCTCGCCGGCGTTTCGCCCAGTTGTTCGGCCAACAGGCGTTCCAGCCGATTCGTCGTCCGCTTCGCTTCGCGCAGGCAGTCGGGCATCACGAGATCGCGGAAGCCGACCACCTGCCGCAACAGCGCGGGCCCCATCTCCGGCTCGTAGTAGTCCGTGTGTCCGAAGGGCCAGACGTCGCTCTCCACGTCCACAGGGCCGAACGCTTCTTCCAGGCGCTCCTTCGCCGCGGCCAGCCACGGCTCCCGTCCGGCCAGGACCGAGCAGACCAGGCTCACCGGCCGGGGGATGGACGGCGTTCCCATGTCGTCGTTCCCCGGTTTGTGCCCTCAGGCCACACAGCGACGTAGATTATGCCCGCTTGCCGGCCGCCCGTGCAACGTCCTGCGGTGCCGGTCGTCCGCTCATCCGCGCACAACCCGGCCCCGCGCTCAGGATTGGCCCCGCAGGGCGCGGAGGCGGTCGCGCAGGAGGGCGGCGCGCTCGAAGTCCAGCCGCGCGGCCGCTTCATCCATCTCCTTCTCCAGTTCGTCCAAGCGATGGGCCGTGACGTAGTCGGCCGTCTCCTCGGCAACGACCGGCGTTTCGATCCGGCGCTTCCACGCCTGCACCTCGGAGTCGATGCCCGGCTGGATGGACTTGCGGATCGTCTGCGGCACGATGCCGTGCGCCTCATTGAAGGCCATCTGTTTCTCGCGGCGGCGCTGCGTCTCCTCCATCGCCCGTGCCATCGATTCGGTGATCCGGTCGGCGTAGAGGATGACGACGGCGTTGACGTTGCGCGCGCACCGGCCCATCGTCTGGATCAGGGACGTGTCGGACCGCAGGAAGCCCTCCCGATCGGCGTCCAGCACGGCGACCAGCGAGACCTCCGGCAGGTCCAGCCCCTCGCGCAGGAGGTTGACGCCGACGATCACGTCGTACTTGCCGCGGCGCAGATCGTTCAGTATCTCCACGCGCTCGATCGTCTGCACCTCGCTGTGCAGGTAGCAGCCGTTGAGGCCCTCCTCGCGCAGGAAGTCGGACAGGTCCTCCGCCAGGCGCTTCGTCAGGGTGGTCACGAGCGTGCGCTCGCCGCGTTCGGCGCGCGCGCGCACCTCGCGTATGACGTCCTGGACCTGCCCGCGGGCCGGCCGCACGTCCACGACGGGGTCGACGAGGCCGGTGGGGCGGATGATCTGATCCACGACGCGGCCGCCGCTCCTGTGCACCTCGTAGCGTTCCGGCGTGGCCGAGACGAACAGCACGCGCGGCGCCATCTGCTCCCATTCGTCGAACGTCAGCGGCCGGTTGTCCATCGCGCTCGGCAGGCGGAAGCCGTAGTCGACGAGGGTCTGCTTCCGGGAGCGGTCGCCGTGGTGCATCGAGCGGATCTGCGGCACGGTCTGGTGGCTTTCGTCGACGATGGTCAGGAAGTCCTCGGGGAAGTAGTCGAGCAGGCAGGCGGGCCGTTCGCCCGGTTTCCGGCCGCTGATATGGCGGGCGTAGTTCTCGATGCCGGGGCAGAAGCCGACCTCCGAGAGCAGTTCCATGTCGTAGCGCGTGCGGGCCTCCAGGCGCTGCATCTCGGCCGTCTTGCCCTGCCGGCGCAGCTCGTCCAGGCGTTCGATCAGTTCGGCCTCGATGTCGGCGACCACCCGTTCGATGCGGTCCTCGGGCGTGACGAAGTGCCTGGCGGGGAAGATGGCGACGGCGCCGGTGTCCTCCAGTGCCCGGCCCGTCAGCGGGTCCACGACGACGATCCGGTCGATGCAGTCCCCGAAGAAGTCGACGCGGTAGGCGATCTCCTCGTAGGCGGGGTAGACCTCCACGACGTCGCCCCGGACGCGGAAGGAGCCGCGACGCAGCTCGGCGTCGCTGCGGGTATGCTGGATCTCGACCAGTCGGCCCAGCAGGTCGTCGCGGGCGATCTCCTGCCCGACCTCCACGCTGACGAACATGCTGCGGTAGTCCTCCGGCTGGCCGATCCCGTAGATGCACGAGACGCTGGCCACGATGACCACGTCGCGCCGCTGCATCAGGCGGGTGGTCGCGGCCAGGCGCAGCCGGTCGATGTCCTGGTTGATCGAGGCGTCCTTGGCGATGTACAGATCGCGCGAGGGCACGTAGGCCTCGGGCTGGTAGTAGTCGTAGTAGCTGACGAAGTAGCCGACGGCGTTGTCGGGGAAGAACTCCTTGAACTCGCCGTAGAGCTGTGCGGCGAGCGTCTTGTTGTGGCTGATGATGAGCGTGGGGAGTTCCAGGGCCTGGATCAGGTTGGCCATGGTGAACGTCTTGCCCGTGCCCGTGGCGCCCAGGAGCGTCTCGCACGTGCTGCCGGCGCGGAAGCGTTCGACCAGCCGGCGGATGGCCTCCGGCTGGTCGCCGGCGGGCTGGAAGTCGGCCTGAAGCGAGAACCGCGCCATCTCAGTCCTCCGGCGGCTGCGGGTCGCCCGGCAAGGGGGCGCACATGGCGTGGGGGCGGATGCGCTCCAGCGTCCTGGGGCCGATGCCCTTGACGCCCAGGAGGTCCTCGAAGGAGCGGAACGGGCCGTGTTCCTTCCGGTACCGCACGATGCGGTCCGCCGTCTGCGCGCCGATGCCCGGCAGCAGGGCCAGCTCGTGCGCGGGTGACGTGTTCACGTTCATTCGTGCGGGAAGCGGCGTTGCGTCGCCCGTTCCGGACACCGTCAGGTCGCCGCGCCCCCACACGTGATCCACGGCGCGCGCGGCCGCCACGAACGCCAGCACCAGCCCCACGCCGAGCACCAGCACGGCCAGTTCGCGGCCGGGCAGTGCGAACCACCGTGTTCGGCTGAAGGAGTGTCTGTCGGACATGGCTCATCTGAACTGCGCGTTGCGCGCCGCGTGCAGCGCGCGAAGGTCGGCCTCGGGCACCGTGTCGCGCACCAGCTCCTCCACCACGACCTCCAGGTCGTGCCCCTCCTGCCGGTAGTAGGCCGTGATGACGATGCCCGGCAGGTCGTCGTAGACGAGCGTCGGCAGGCCCGTATGGCGATTCGGCACCAGTACGTAGGCGACCTCGTTTCGGTTCCTGCCGAACGGGCAGCGGAAGAGGGCGTTGACCTCCGGCAGGTCCTCCGAATGCAGCGTCCGGCCCGTGGGCATCTGAACCTGCCAGCGCGCACGCCGTTCGTTCAGCAGTTCGTGGCGCAGCGCCGCCGGGTCCCGGAATGCGCGGGGGTCCGTGTACAGCATTCGGGCCAGCACCATGATGATCTCCATGTTGTCCCTGCACTGGAACTTCGGGCTGGGCGTCAGGGACATCATGTAGCGCGCCCAGGCGTCCTCGACGGCCCGCAGGTCCGGTCCGAAGACCTCCCGCCGCGCGTCTTCGGCCGGCCGCCCCTCCGCGACGGCCTTCAGGAGGGCGTCCAGCGCGCGCACGTGCCGGCCCTCCTCGCCGTGCATCAGGAACTGCACGACCGACCACGCCTCGCAGTAGTAAATGTCCGCACGACGGCCGCCCGTCTGAACGTTCTGGAGCCAGGAATCGGCCGTCAGCGAGAACAGCCGGTCGAACGGCACATACTCCTGGTGCCGGATCGCCTCCTGCACGGTGTGGAGGCGCATGGTGGGCACCAGGCCGGCGGTGAAGCCCCGGCCGTCCCAGGTCGCCTCCGAGAAGTACTCGGCCAGGCCCTCGTTGAGCCACGTCGGGAACGTGCGCGACACCGCCGTGCGCACGAACTGGTGAAAGCCCTCGTGGTAGAGCGTCCGGAGCACCTCCTCGACCGTGCGGCCCTCCAGGTGAGCCGCCAGGAAGCCCTCCGGCGCCGCAAAGACGCCCGTGGAGCCCCAGACCGCCCGGGGAACAGCCCGCCGATAGCCCCGTTCGCCGGCGAACACCAGGACCCGAAAGCGTTGGCTGCCCTGCGCGAAGCCCGGGAAGCGCCGGGCGTACTCCGCGTTGATCTGCTCCATGTGGGCGGCCACGAGCTGCGTGAACCCCGGGCTGACGTCCGTCTGCACCTCGTAGCGGGGCGTCTGGACCGTGAAGGGCAGGTTCGCGGCAGAGGCGGTCGCCGAGCAGGCCGCCGCCAGCAGGACCGCCAGGTGCACGGCCGTGCGCACGCGCGTGTCGGCTTGTCGCGGCATGTGGCGCCCTTCCGGGGTCCCAAGGATGGCCTCGGCCCCCATTCTACGCCCGATGCCGCGGCCGCGCAACGCAGGCCGGACGGGGATGCGGGGCCTTCAGACGGCCGGTTCGTCCGGTTCGCGCTCGGGGGCCTCTCCGGCCGCCAGGGCGAACATGCGAACGGCGCCGGCCGCGATGCCCATCACCAGCGAGATGACGATGACCGAGACCCCCAGGGAGGCACAGCCCGCCGGCAGGGCGATCCCCGGCGGCAGGAAGGGCAGCGCCGCGAACAAGACCAGCGGCAGCAGGGGCAGCCAGGCCCGCCAGGCCACGCTGCGGGCCAGGTCGTCGGCGCCTATCTGCCGCGCGATGCGCCCGATGACGGCCGCCAGCCGGACGGTGAAGGTCGTCAGGAGCGCCCACGTGGCGGCGTAGAGGGCCACGTGGGCCAGATCGACCCCTCCGGCCTCCGTTGCGGGCGGCAGGCCGCGCACGACACGCACAGCCCAGACCGCCACGCCCGCCGCAGCCGCCAGGAACAGGGGCCGCAGGCCGTCCACCCGGGAGGCCATCCGGCCGACCCCGATCAGCAGCAGCGCCCATCCCAGGACCTCGATCGGGATGGGACTCGGGCAGGGCAGGAAGAACAGGAAGCCCCACATGATGAGCGTGAGACTCCCGCGCAGGGCCGCCGGACTCCCCGGGTCCGTCTCCATCCGCCATGCCTCCTCTGTGGGCGTGTCCCTCCGGTCCGTCCGACAACGCACGCTCCCGGGCGCCTACTCGGGCGCCGGCGGTTGCGCTTCCGATGCCGGCGCTGCGGCCTCCTGCCCGGGTCCCTCCTGGGTCGCGGGCGTGCCCAGCCAGCCGTTCGTCCAGCGGTGGATCAGACCGCGGGAGTTCAGCATGCTGTAGGCGACTGCCAGGACGATGACGGCGATGATCAGGCGGGGCCAGATGCTCTTCTTCGGGGCATAGGGGTCCTTCAGGTCCCGACGCGATCCGGCCGGCAGCCTGGGGATGCCGGTGAGCGCCGTTCCGAAGGGGATGCTGATCTTCGCCTGGGCGTTCACCGCCCAGCCGTTGGCGTCGAGGATGGGCCCGAGGTTGCGCTTGCGGAGCTTGAGCCAGGCGATCACCATGGACGGGGTGGAGATGAGGAGCACGATGGCGACCAGGACGATGGCGATCTGCCAGTGTGCCATGTCGGTGATCTGGGCGAAGATGGACGCCAGGAAGGTGCCGATGGCGCCGAGGGCGACGCCCATGGCGGCGATGACCCCGACGTCGAACTTCTTGGGCGCGGGCGGCGCCGACTTGTCCGGCGCGGTCACGGTTGCCGCCGCGCTTTCGAGCCTGGCCGTGGAGGCGGCGTCGGCCGCCGCGGCCCGCCGGGCGGCCTGCTCCTCGACCATCCGGACGAACTTCTTGTAGGGCGCCCAGAACGCCTGGCGGATGCTGATGGGGTTTTCCACAACCCGGGTGATCGTCGCATCCCAGTCCCGCCCCTCGAGGTCGTAGAAGACGCCGTTGCGCCCCACCAGCAGGTTCTCGGAATCCCCGTTGGTGAAGGCGGCGACGATCTGCATCGCCTCGCCGGTGCCCTTGCGCACGCAATCGCAGTAGGCCAGGTACGTGCCGGCCATGCCCGCCAGTGCGGCGTGCTTGGCGGCGTCCGCGACCGAGAGGCAGAGGTCGCAGCTCCGCTGGTCGAGGTACAACGTGCCGACCTGGAAGACGGCGGGCCGTGTGCGGCTGTAGAAGTCCCGGAAGTTCACGAAGTTCGTCAGAAGCCGGTGCAGGTGGCGGTGGTAGAGGATCAGGCGCTCCACGGTCCCGACGGCGTCCGCCTGCCGTGCCAGCTTCTCGTCCTCGGCTGCGAGTGCCCGGATCCGGTCCTCGATGCCGCTTGCCAGCAGTTCCTGCACGCGCGCGCGTCCGAGTGGTTCGACCAGGGCGCCGGCCCTGGCGGAGTGCCATTGCTCGAAGGCGGCCAGCCTGCCGCGCAGCTCGTGCCAGTCGGCCTCGGTCAGGGCGCTCTTCGGGCCCAGCAGCGGCACGACGGCGTCCTCCGCCAGCCGGGCCAGGGCGTCGGCCCAGGCGGGGTTGACGCCCTCCTTGAGCGGGAGCGGCCGGGCGCCTTCCACGCGGGCCAGGGGCAGTCCGGCCACCTCGGCGCTGCTGATGGTGAGGTCCTGGGCGGCGATGGCGAGGAAGTCCTCCTCCTCGCGGTTCAGTGCGGCTCCGGCCCGGGGGTCGAAGGCGGCCAGACGGCAGCGGGCGAAGTAGTCGTCCACCTTGGCTGCGACGGCTTGCACGGCCTGCGCGGCGGCGAACGTCGCCTCCCCGAGCGGCAGCACGGCGGCGTCGGCGTCGCCGGCCTGCCACCACTCGATGCAGGCCCGGGCGGCGGCGAAGAACTGGTCGGCCGTCTTCAGGCTGACGCCCGGCTTGCCGCTGCGGTCGGTCTCCGCCTCGACGCAGGCGATGACGTCGGCGATCGCCTGCTGCAGGTCGGGCTCGGCGGCCGAGTCGGGCGGGACGATCCCGTCGCCGTTGAACCGGCCCTGCGCGAACCTGTGGGCGGCGTCGGCCATGTCGGCCACGGTGATCTCAGTCGCACCCTCCTTGCCCATGTCGGACAGGATCCGCCGGGCCGTGGACAGCAGCAGCGCGCCCTCCGGGTGCGAATCGTCGATGGCATCCAGCGGCAGCGTGTCCGATTCCTTCAGGAGGTCGCCGGGGTCCTTGAGGCAAGCGCACGCCCAGCGCACCGCGGCGAGCACCTCGGGCACGCGGATCCGGCCGTCCTTGTCCGTGTCGAGCAGATCCAGGGTCTTGCGGTCGAACAGGATCCCGTCGGTCGGGCAGGCCAGGGCGCCCCAGAGCTTCTGGTCGAGTTCGTCCAGGTGGAGCAGGTCGTCGCCGCTCTCCAGGCGGACCTGATCGAAGCCCCCAAACCGCGAGAACTGCCACTGATGCCCCCCTCGCGCGCGCGCCTCCAAGCCGGCAGCCATGATCGCCCCCTTCCTGTTGAGATGTGCAGCTCCGCCGTAGACGGCGAGCCCAACCGATTCTACGCCTGGCAGCCGGCGCAATCAAGCGGTGCGCTGGACCTGGGGCAAGGGGCCGATGGTGGGCAGACCGGGATTCGAACCCGGAGCCTCTTGCTTGTAAGGCAAGCGCTCTGGCCGTTTGAGCTATCCGCCCCGGCCGTCTACACTAACTGCAGGGCGGCGCGGGCGTCAAGCTCCGGCCGGCCTCTGCAGAGCTGTTGCGGGGCACTTCGCCCTTCGTTCTCCCGCCGGCCTGTGGTATATTCGCGCTGCCGCCAGCAGCGGGACGCCCGCGAGGTGCCGGACAATGGACATGAGTGAGTTCGATCGCGTGCTTCTCGTCGCCAATCCCGCCGGCGGGGGGGGGCGGGCGGGTCGCTGGGTGCGCCCGGTGGCGGCCGCACTGCGCGCCGCGGGGGTGCGGCTCAAGGTCGTGCGCACGCGCCGGGCGGGCGACGCCCGCGAGGCCGCCGAGCGATGTGCCGGGCGACGGGCGCTGATCATCGCGTTCGGCGGCGACGGCACGCTGAATGAAGTCCTCAACGGCGCCGACCTGGAACGCTGCGCCCTGGCCGTCCTGCCCGCCGGCACCGGCAACGTGCTCGCCAAGGAAGTCGGCATGCACGGATGGCCGCCGCGCGCGGTGCGGCAGTTGCTGCAGGGGGCCCTGGTTCGCATGGACGTGGGCGTCTGCAACGGTCGGCGGTTCGCCTGCATGGTGGGGGCCGGGGTGGACGGCGACGTGGTGCGGGCCGTGCACGAGCATCGGCGGCGCCGGCTCACCCAGTTCCACTACATGCCGCACCTGATCGGCGCCCTGATGGGGCATGCCCGCTGGGATATCGCCGTGGAGCTGGACGGGCGGCCCGTGGTGCGCGGCATGGACCAGGTCGTCCTGGGCAACACGCACAGCTACGGCGGGCCCGTGGAGCTGACCCCCCGGGCGTCGGCCCTGGACGGTCAGCTCGACGCCATGTGCCTGGCCTGGCCGGACATCATCGAGATGCCCGCCGTGGTCTCATACGGGCTGCTGCGCAGGTCGGCCGAGTGCCCGCACGTGACCTACCGCCGCGCCCGGCATGCGGTGCTGTCCTCGCCGCGGGACGACGTTCCGTACCAGCTCGACGGCGAGGCGGCCGGCCTTCTGCCCGTCGAGGTCGAGGTGATGGCCGGCGCCGTCCGGTTCCTCGTCCCGGCCGGCTGCCGGATGCGCCACCCCGGGGGGTGCCCCCGGGATCAGCAGGGAGCCGAGCAGAATGCAGTGGACAGCCTATGACGCGTTGATCGACGCCGCGCTGGCGGAGGACGACGCCCGTTCCGACGTGACGACGTTGGCGCTGGTGGCGCCCGAATGCCGGCTGCGCGGCCAGGTGCGCGCCCGGCAGGACCTCGTTCTCTGCGGTCTGCCGCTGGCCGGCCGGACCGTCGAGCGCTTCGATGCGTGCATGGTCCTGGAGCATCGGGCGGAGGACGGTGCCCGCCTGGCGCCCGGCGGTGTGGCGGCCGAGATCGAGGGCCCGGCCGCCTCCGTGCTGGCCGTCGAGCGCACGATGCTCAACTTCCTTCAGCGGCTCAGCGGCGTGGCCACGTTGACCGCGCGGTTCGTGCGCGAGGTCGAGGGCACCGGCGCGTGCATCTGCGATACGCGCAAGACGACCCCCGGCTGGCGGGTGCTGGAGAAGTATGCCGTCCGTTGCGGCGGGGGCCGCAACCATCGCATGAGCCTGGCCGACCAGGCGCTCATCAAGGACAACCACCTGGCCCTGCTCGGGCGGCAGGGCGGCGCGGCGGCGGCCGTGCGGGCCGTGCGCGAGCGGTTTCCCGACCGGGTCGTGATGGTCGAAGTCGACGATCTCGAACAGCTTGCGGCCGTGCTGCCGGTGCGTCCGGACGTCGTGCTGCTGGACAACATGTCGCCCGACCAGGTGCGCGAGGCGGCCGGCCTGGCGCGCGCACGGGGCGGCGACGGGCGGCCGCTGTTGGAGGCGAGCGGCGGCATCACGCTGGAGAACGTGCGCCGCTACGCCGAGGCCGGCGCCGACCGCATATCGGTCGGCGCACTGACCCACAGCGCTCCGGCGGCCGACCTGGCCCTGGACGCTCTCGGCTGAGCCGGCGGCCGGCCGTCAGGCCAGGGCCTCCTGGGCGGCACGGAGGCCGCCCCCGAGTTCGATCGCGTGGCCCATCTCCCGCAGGCCGGCCTCCAGGGCGGCCAGACCCACGAGCAGGTCACCTTCGCTGACGTATCCCATGTGACCGATGCGGATGATCCGGCCCTTCAGGTCGCCCTGGCCGTCGGCCATGGTCACGCCGTGCTTGTCGCGCATCAGGGCGATCAGCCTGGACGAACTCATGCCGTCGGGCACATAGGCGGCGGTGACGCCGTTGGCCGGCCGCTCGGCCAGCAATCGCAGCCCCAGGGCCTGCACGGCGGCGCGGGCGGCGCGCGCCAGGCGCGCGTGCCGCTCGAACACCTGGTCCAGCCCTTCGTCGAAGATCATCTCCAGGGCCCTGCGGAGGGCGTGGACCAGGGAGACCGGGGCGGTGAAGGCGGTGCCGAGCTTCTCCCAGTTGCGGCGCGCGGCCGTCAGGTCCAGGTAGTAGCGGGGCGACTGGCAGGCCTTGACGGCGTCCCAGGTGCGCGGGGAGACGGCGATGAACGCCAGCCCGGGGGCCATCATGCAGCCCTTCTGGGAGCCGCTGACGACGATGTCGAGGCCCCACTCGTCCATCTTGACCGGATGCACGCCGACGCCCGTGATGGAGTCCACGGCCAGGAGTGTGGGCGTCTCCCGGGTCAACTGCGCGATGGCCTTCACGTCGGAGAGGGCGCCGGTGGACGTCTCGCTGTGCGTCACGTAGAGCGCGCGGGCGTCCGGATGGGCGCGCAGGGCGTCCCGGGCCTGTTCGGGCTCGAAGGACCGGCCCCATTCGATGGGTATCTCGACGACCTCGCAGCCGAAGGCGCGCCCCAGTTCCGCCCAGCGTTCGCCGAACTTGCCGCCGACGGCGCAGATCATCTTGTCGCCCGGCGAGCAGACGTTGGCCACAGCGGCCTCCATGCCGGCCGTGCCGCTGCCGGCCAGTATGTAGACGTCCTGCTGGGTGCCGAAGAGCTTCTTGAGGCCTTCGGCGGTCTCGGCCATGAAGGCGGAGAACTCCTTGGTGCGGTGGTGCACCATGGGAGCGGCCTCAGCCAGCAGCACTTCGTGCGGGACCATGGTCGGGCCCGGCGTCAGCATGCAGTTCTTCTTCATTCGTCCTCTCTCCGGGTGGGGGGGGCGGAGGCGTCGCGGCGGATGCCGAGCCTCCGCATCTTGCTCTGAAGGCTCTGACGATACATGTCCAGTCGTTCCGCCGCATGCGAGACGTTGCCGTCGCACGCATCCAGCGCGCGCTCGATCGCGCGGCGGTCGAACTCCTCCAGCAGCGCCTGCCGTGCCTCCTTGTAGGGGAGAGACAGGTCCGTGCGGATGGCCTCCGGCGCGACGGCCGCAGCCGGCTCCTGCTCGAGCGACAGGTGTTCGGGCAGTATCTCCGGCCCGGCGGCCAGGACCAGCGCGCTCTCGACCACGTGCTTGAGTTCCCGCACGTTGCCCGGCCAGTGGTAGCGATGCAGCAGGCGCACCGTGGAGGGGGCGAAGCGGCGCGGGCCGTCGGGATACCGGGCACGGAACAGCTCCAGGAAGTGCTCGGCCAGCAGGGCGATGTCCTCCCCGCGGTCGCGCAGGGGCGGCAGCACGATCTCCACGACCTTCAGGCGGTGGTAGAGGTCGCGTCGGAACTCCTCGTTTTCGATTCCGCGTTCGAGGTCCTGGTTGGTGGCGCTGATGATGCGCACGTTCACGCGCACCGGCTCCACGCTGCCCAGCGGCTCGAAGGCGCTCTCCTGCAGCACGCGCAGCACCTTCGCCTGCGTGCCGGGGCTCATGTCGCCCACCTCGTCGAGCATCAGCGTGCCGCCGTCGGCGGCCTGGAACTTGCCGATCCGGTTCGTGTCCGCGCCTGTGAACGCGCCCTTCGCATGGCCGAACAGCTCGCTCTCGACCAGCGTCTCCGGCATGGCCGCGCAGTTCATCACGATGAACGGCCCGTCGCGCCGCGCGCTGCGGCGGTGGATCTCCCGGGCCGCCATCTCCTTGCCCGTGCCGCTCTCGCCGCGGATCAGCACGGTGACGTCGGCCTGACTGACCTTGTCGATCTGTGCGAAGACGCGCCTCATCGGGGCGCTGACGCCCAGGATCTCGCCGTAGGAGCCGAGGCGCTCCAGTTCGGCCCTCAGTCGCAGCGTCTCGCGGCGCAACTCGATGGTCTCGGCCGCGCGGCGCACGGCCGCGCGCAGTTCCTCCAGCTCGTACGGCTTCGGGATGTAGTCGTAGGCGCCCTGCTTGATCGCCTCGGCCGCCATGCGTTCGGACCCGTAGGCCGTGATCATGATGACCAGCGGGGCGTCCGGCCCCCCGGATATGCGGCGCAGGACCTCCAGACCGTCGGGGCCGGGGATGTTGACGTCCAGCAGGACGATCTCCGGCGCGTCGCGACGAACGGATTCCAGGGCGCCGGGGCCGTCGGTCGCCTCCAGAACGTCGAACCCGGCGCGTTCCAGCACCTTGCGCATGCCCAGCCGGGCGGCTTGTTCGTCGTCGACAACCAGTATCCGAGCCATATTCGCGGTCCGCGGCGTCCCCGGGCCTCAGCCGGCTGCCGGGGGCAGAGGCCGCCCCGTTGAGGGGTGGATGGCGATGTCGATGAGGTTCTTCCGTATGACGATGAACGTCCCCGGGCGCCCCGCGTCGGCCGGCCCGGCGGTCGCCCGATTATAACCGTCTCGTGCGCGGAAGCAAAGCCACTCCAGGGGGCCATGTGTCTGGCGGCCGGGCGCGCTGTTCTCTATAATGCGGGCCGTTCCTTCAGACTGCGGGGGTCGTCCTGAACACACCGCGTGCACGCCCTGTGGATGCTGCGGATCCGACGCATGCCGACGCGCTGCGCGGGGCGGCGGCGTGTGTGCTGGGCGCTGCGCTGATCGCCGTCGCGGTGGCGGGCGGCCTGCTTCACTCCCTGGCCCAGACGGCGGTGCTCGGCCTCCTGCTCGCGGTCGGCACGCTGCTCTGGCTGGCCGCCGGCGTGCGGGCGGACGGGCTGCGGGTGCGGCTCTGCCGGTCGGTCGGCTTCTACCTTTCGTTCCTTGCGTTCGGCGTCATCTCGTCACTGTGCGCGGCGAACCGCTTCGCCGGCCTCCGCTGGTGCCTGCTGATGGCCGTCTACGGGCTGGCCGCGCTGCTGACGCTGCAACTGGCCCGAGAGCCCGCCCGGCGGCTCTTCCTGACGGCGTGCCTGGCGGCCACCGGCGCCGCTCTGGCCGCCTACGCGCTGTGGCACTACGCGATCTACGTGCCCGCCATCCGCCGCTGGCTGGCGATCGAGCCGGATCTGGTGCAGGCCGCCACCGGTGCGGCCGGCGCGCTGGCCGGCGACCTGGCCGACCGGGTCCGCGCCGACCGGGCCTACGGGAGCTTCATCACGCCGAACCAGATGGCCTGCTTCGCGGCGATGGGCTGCTTCCCGCTGGCCGGGCTGCTGGCGGCGGCCCGTCGGCGCGCGTGCGGACGGCGTGCGGCCAGCGTTCTGGCCGCCGCCAGCGTGCTGGCCGGCGCCGTGGCGCTGTGCGTCGGCGCGCTGCTGGCGAGCCGTTCGAAGGGTGGAATGGTCGCCTTCGCCTGCGGAGCGGCCGCCTGTGCGGTCGGCGCCGGCGTCCGGTCGGGGGGGAGTCGCCGGACGCGGGCGGTCCTGGTCGCGGCGGCCGCCGTGGCGGTCCTGGCGGCCGGCATCGGCCTGGCCGGTGCGCGCGATCGCCTGCGGGCGTCCGTGGGCGTGCGCCTCGGCTACTGGCAGGTCAGCCTCCGGATGGCCGCCGAGCGGCCCCTGACGGGCGTCGGGCCGGACGGCTGGGCGGACCGGTACGCCATGCGGAAGGAACCCGAGCACGAGGATGCCCGGGCTGCGCACAGCGCGCACCTGCAGGTCCTGGCCGAGACGGGCGTCGTCGGCCTGCTGCTCTGGTGTGCGACGTGGGCGGCGCTTCTGGTGTCGTGGATGGGTGGGCCGCCGCCGGACGATGCCTCGCCGTCCGGCGCGGGCGGGCGTGGGACGGCCGTCGCGATGGCGGCCCTGGCGGCCGTCGCCCTGGGCGTGGACGCCGCGTTGCTCGGCACGCTGCATCCGCCGCGCCACGTGCCGCCCTGGCTGGCGGATGCGCCCTGGCTGCCGTACGCCCTCGTCTGGTGCGTCTGGACGGCCGTGTTCGCCGCCGGGCTGACGGCCGGGGGCGAGGCCCGGGCGCGCGGGCCGCGGGTCGGTGTGGCCGCCGCGCTGGTCGTCTTCCTGGTCCACAGCGCGGGCGATTTCACCGTGCGCGTGCCCGCCATCGGGCTCGCGGCGGCCGTTCTGGCCGGGCTGTCGGCGGCGGCGGGCCGGCCGTGGGCCGAACTGCAGCTCGGGCGGCGCGGGGCGAGGGCGGCCCTGGCGGCCGGCACCCTCCTGACGGCGGTCTGGGCGCTGGCCGTCGCGCGGCCGGCGCTTGAGCAGTCGCGGGCCCTGGCCGCCGCCGAAGACCTCCGTCTGGAGCTGTTGAGCGGGCGGCCCGGTGGCGGCGACGGGCCGGCGGCCGTCCGGCGCCTGCTCGACGAGCACGAACGCGCATGTCGGGCGGTCCCGTGGGACGACGGCCCCTGGCGCGAGCGGGCCTCGGCCCTGCTCTGGCTGGCCGGCGGCGTTCCCGGCGGGCAGACGGGCCGCGAGGCCCTGGATGCCGCCGGGCGGGCGGTCGAACGGAACCCCCTGGCGGCCGCCAACTGGACCGTGCTGGCGCAGGCCCGAAGGGCGGCGGGGGACGCCGAGGGCGCCCTGGACGCCATCGTTCGCTCGGCCCAACTTCAGCCCTCGCTGCCGGCGGCGTGGTACCCCGTTGCGCGCGCATACGAGCAGGCGGGCCGGGCGGACGACGCGGCGGCCGCCTACGAGCGGATGCTCGCGCTGCTGCCCCGCCAGTATCATCCGCGCAACCGCGTCCCGGGGGATGGCGACGAGCTGGTGCGCTTCTGGGCCGGTCCGACGGCGCGCCCGGGCTCCGTGACGGAACTGGCGCGCGCGATCGCCGTGCACGCCGGGGCCGTGGGGCCGGCGGCCGACGAGGCGGAGACGGTCGCGGCGCTGGCGGACGGGTTGGACGGCGGCCGGCCGCTGCTGCGCGACTGGCCGGCCCTGCATGAACCGGCCCGGTCGGAGCGGCTGTACCGGGTCGTGGGGCCGCGGCTCTGGCAGTGGGCGCTGGAGGAGAAGGTGCGCGGGCTCAGAACGCATCCGGCGACGCACGGCGAAACGGATGGAGCCAGCGGAGGGACTTGAACCCTCAACCCCGGCTTTACGAAAGCCGTGCTCTGCCATTGAGCTACGCTGGCCCGGCGTCCCCCCTCAGGGACCGGTCCATCGTATCACGGGGCGGCCGTCGTGTCCAGTTCCCGCGGCCCTCGGCGCTACTGCATCTGCCGGATCCGCACCTCGATGTCCTCTTCGTCCGCCAGCAGCACGGCCAGTCTGGTCGCGTCCGTGTCGCCGTAGTGGTACGGGTAGAGGATGGAGGGGCGGATGGCCCGGGCGGCGTCGGCGGCCATCTCGGGCGTCATCGTGTAGGGCAGGTTCATCGGCAGGAAGGCCACGTCGATGTCGCGCAGATCCGCCATCTCCGGGATGTTCTCCGTGTCGCCCGCCACGTAGACGAGGGTGTCGCCGAACGCGATGACGTAGCCGTTGCCGTGCCCCTTCGGATGGAAGGGCGTGCCGGGCGACCGCATGTGCACGATGTTGTAGGCGGGCACGGCCCGGATCGGCAGCCCGCCCACCGTCTGCGAGTCGCCGTTCTTCATCACGAGGCCGCCCGGGAGCGTCGCGGCGGCCCGCTCGGTCAGGACGACGGTCGTGTCCGCCCTGCGGATGGCCTCCACGGCCTCTGCGTCCAGATGGTCGCCGTGCTCGTGGGTGATCAGGATGATGTCTGCAGGGGGCAGTTCGGAGTAGTCGGCTTCCCCAGAGACGGGGTCGACGTGGATGACCTTGCCCCCGCAGGTGAGCATCAGGGTCCCGTGCCCGATGAACGTGATCTTCAGTTCCCCGGCGGATGTCCGGATGACGTCTTCCTCGAACATGACCGTCCTCCTCTCCTCTGTCGCCGGCGGTGTCCCCCGGGCGCGACGTCCGCCGCCCGAGCACCCTGCGCACGCCGCCAGCACGATGGCCAGTGTTGTCCAGGCGAGTCTCACGGCTTCCTCCTTCGAACGCGCTTCGAGGTCACGATAGCCCGAGGCATCCTCCGCCGCAAGCGAGGACCGCACGGACGCCCCGGCTGTGCGCGTCCCACGGCGTTCTCGCCCGGCGGCGCGGAGGGTCCTTGACCGGCCGGCGGCAGGGCGGTATGCTTCTGGCGGGGTGGCCCGTAGTGACAGGAGCGTGCCGCAATGAAGCACACGATCTCATGCCTTGTACGCAACGAGCCGGGCGTCCTGGCGCATGTTGCGCGCCGTTTCGGTGACGAACACATCAACATCTACTCCCTGGCGGCCGGCACGACCGAAGACGACGCGATCAGCCGGATGACGATCGTCGTCGACGGCGACGATGCGACCGTGGCCCACGTGGAGCAGATCATCCAGGGCCTGCCGAACGTGCTGGAGGTGCAGGACCTGGCCGGCGAGCAGTTTTTCGCGCGCGAGCTGCTGCTGGTCAAGGTGGCCGTCGTCCCGGCGTCGATCGGCCGTCTGATGCAGATGGCGGAGATGTTCGACGCGCGCGTGATCGGCGTGAGCGCGCGCACGATGACGCTCGAACTGGCGGCGGACGAACAGCGGATCAACGCCATGCTCCGCCTGCTGGAGCCCATGGAGATCATCAGCGTGGCCCGCAGCGGCCGCATCGCCGTTGCGGCGGGAGACAGGGGATGACAGCCGCCCCCCGGCCCGATCACCCGCGCAGCCTGGAGGCCCTGCTGGAGGTCGTCCGGCGCCGGGGCGGCGTTCGCATGGCCATCGCGGCGGCCGACGAGCCCCACTGCCTGCAGGCGGCCGTCGAGGCGGCGCGCCTGGGTGTCGCGACGCCCGTTCTGATTGGCGCCGCCGACGGCATCGGCCGGGCCGCCCAGCAGGGCGGGGTGGACGTCGGGGACCTGGAGATCGTGGAGTCCGGCGCCGCGGCGGACTGTGCGGCCCGGGCCGTGCGCATGGTGCACGACGGCAGGGCGGACCTTCTGATGAAGGGGTCGCTGCCGACCAAGGTGCTGATGCGGGCGGTGCTCAACCGCGAGTTCGGGCTGCGGTCGCGCGGGCTGCTCTCGCAGGTGGCGGCCTTCGAGGCGCCGGGCGGCGGGCGGCTCGTGCTGCTGACCGACGCGGGTGTGAACGTCAACCCGCGTTTCCACCGCAAGATGGAGATCATTGCCAACGCCGTCGGCGTGGCCCGCCGGCTCGGCGTGGCCGAACCGAAGGTGGCTGTTCTGGCCGCCGTCGAGACGCTCGAACTGCCGGCAATGCCGGCGACACTGGACGCGGAGATGTTGCGCCGCCTCGGCGAGTCGGGGTTCTTCGGCCGCTGCGCCGTGGCCGGTCCCATCGCGCTGGACGCCGCACTCTCGCGCGAACGCTCCGACCTGAAGGGCACACCCAATGCCGTGGCGGGCGCCGCCGACGTGCTGGTGGCCCCGAGCATCGAGACGGGCAACGTGCTCTACAAGTCCATCTCCTGCATCGCGGGCCAGGACCTCGCCTCGGCCGTGGTCGGCGCCGTGCGCCCGATCGTCGTGCCCAGCCGTGCCGATACCGTCCGCACGAAGCTCTACAGCATCGCGCTGGGGGCGCTGTTGAGCAAGGAGCCCGAATGACCGGACCTTCGGACGCGCCGCTGATCCTCGCCGTCAATCCCGGTTCGACGACGAGCCAGTACGGCCTGTTCCGGGGCGCGGTCTGCCTGGGCGAGTCGGACCGGCCCACGGAGGGCAGCGTCGAGGCCGTGGTGGCCGGAGGGCGGCGCGTCGTGGCGGATCTCGGGCACCGCACCGCCGACCTGGCCGCCGTCATCGCGCGCGGCGGGCTGCTGCGCGCCGTCGCCGGCGGGGTCTACGAGATCAACGACGCGCTCGTGCGCGACTGCCTGGAGCACCGATACGGCCGCCATGCGGCCAATCTGGGGCCGCCGGCTGCCCGCATGCTCGCCGAGCAAGCGTGCGCGCGCGCCTTCATCGCCGACCCGCCCACGACCGACGAGTTGTGCGACGAGGCTCGCCTGACCGGCCTGCCCGAGATCGGCCGGCGCAGCATCTTCCACGCCCTCAATCACAAGGCGGTGGCCGCTGCGCTGGCCGCCGACCTGGGCACGACCTGCGCCGCCGCGCACCTCGTCGTGGTCCACATGGGCGGCGGGCTGAGCGTCGGCGCGCACCTTCGCGGGCGCGTGGTGGACGTCAACGACGCGCTGGAAGGCGACGGCCCGTTTGCCCTGAACCGCAGCGGGGGCCTGCCCGCGCTGGCGTTCGTGCGGTGGGCGCAGGGAAAGCCGGCGGACGAGGTCACGCGGGCCGTCTGCAAGACGGGCGGGCTGCTGGCACACCTGGGCACGCAGGACGGGCGGGAGATCGAGCGGCGCGTGCAGGGGGGCGACGCGCGGGCGACGGCCGTCTTCGAGGCGTTCGCCTACAACATCGCGAAGGCCGTGGCCGCCCTGGCCGTGCCGCTGGAGGGCCGCGTGGACGGCATCGGCCTGACGGGCGGCCTGGCGCGCTGGCAGGGCCTGGTAGATCGGCTGCGCGAGCGACTCGCCTGGCTGGCGCCCGTGCACGCCTACCCCGGCACGCGCGAGATCCCCGCCCTGGCGGCGGCCGCGCTCTCGGTGCTGACCGGCGAGCGCCGCGCCCGGGCCTACTGACGCCTGGCCGGCCGTGCAGTATGGGCAGAGGCGCCCGGTTTCGCAGACGGGCCGCTCGCGTGCGGGGTGGGCGCCCCGCTATGATGGTGTACCGGCCGGAGGGGTGGCTGAGCGGACGAAAGCGGCGGTCTTGAAAACCGCTGTCCCTTCGGGGACCGGGGGTTCGAATCCCTCCCCCTCCGCCAGTTCCGTGGCGTTGCCGGCCGTCGTCTGCCCGGTTGGCGACCACGGGGGTCGCGGCCGGGCGTTGTAAACGGTCGGAACTTCGTCTATCATCATTGCTTACCTCTCCTTCGGCCCCCGGGGTTCGTGTCGGCGCAGGCGGTCATGCTGTGCCGGCGGGGCGGGGCGTTGCCATACGAGCAGGATCCGCACATGACGCGTGTAGACAGAATCCGCAACCTCGCCATCATCGCGCACGTCGATCACGGCAAGACGACCCTCATCGATGCGATCTTTCGCGCGGCGCACGTGTTCCGCGAGAACCAGCAGGTGGCCGAGCGCGTGATGGACAACTACGAACTCGAGCGCGAGCGCGGCATCACCATCCGCGCCAAGCACTGCACGGTCACCTGGCGCGACCACCTCATCAACATCGTGGACACGCCCGGCCATGCCGATTTTTCGGGCGAGGTCGAGCGCGTGATGTCCATGGTGGATTCCTGCCTGCTGGTCGTGGACGCCGGCGAGGGGCCGATGCCGCAGACCCGCTACGTGCTGATGCGCGCCCTGCGCCTGGGCCTCCGCCCGATCGTCGTCATCAACAAGGTCGACAGGGCGAATGCCGACCCCGAAACGGCCCTGGGAAAGACGTTCGACCTGTTCCTGGAACTCGGCGCCGACGACGCACAGGCCGACTTCCCGGTGCTCTACGCCTCCGCGCTGGACGGCTGGGCCGTGCGGGACCTGGATGCCGACGCGCGCTCGGGCATGGACGCCCTGTTCGAGACCATCATCGCGTCCGCGCCGGCCCCCCGGGCGGACGTGGACGCCCCTTTCCGCATGCAGGTCAGCACGCTGGCCTGGAGCGACTACCTGGGGCAGATCGGCTGCGGACGCGTTCTGTCGGGCACGCTGCGCAAGGGCGACCCCATCGTGCGCACGGTGACCCGCTGGCGCCAGGCGGGCCGCCCGGAGGAGGGCTGGGACGTGGTGTCGTCCACGCCCGACCGGCTGCTGCACGTCTGGGTGACGCGCGGGCTGGAGCGGGTGCCGGTCGACGAGGCGAGCGCGGGCGACATCGTCTGGGTGGCCGGGCCGGAGCAGATCGGCATCGGCGACACGCTGTCGGCTTCGGAGGTGGAGTTGCCCGCCTGCATGCCGCTGGAGATCGAGGAGCCGACCGTCTCCATGTTTTTCGTGGTCAGTGACGGTCCGTTCGCCGGCGAGGAGGGCACGGTGATGATGATGCGCCAGATCCGCGCCCGTCTGGAGCGCGAATTGCGCACGAACGTGGCCCTGCGGGTGGAGGACGTGGGCCGGGCGGACGGGCTGAAGGTGAGCGGCCGGGGCGAGCTGCATCTGGGGATCCTGATCGAGGAGATGCGCCGCGAGGGGCTGGAGTTCTGCGTGTCCCGCCCGGAGGTGATCGTGCACGTGGACGACGCGGGCCGCCGGCTGGAGCCGATCGAGCGCCTGGTGGTCGACGTGCCGGCCGAGTTCCAGGGCGTAGTCATCGAGAAGGTGGCCCGCCGCAAGGGCGTCATGAAGCACCTGGAGAACCCGGGCACGGGCGTGCTCCGCATGGAGTTCGAGGTGCCCACGCGCGGGTTGATCGGCTATCGGAGCGAGTTCCTCATGGACACGCGCGGCCTGGGCATCATGACCAACCGCTTCGCGGCCTACGGGCCGTGGCGGGGCGATATCCCGTCGCGCGTGCGCGGCTCGCTGGTCAGCCTGGCGACCGGCCCGGCCACCGCCTACCAGATGGAGGGGCTCCAGGAGCGCGCCGTGATGTTCGTCGACCCGGGCGAACGCGTCTACGCCGGCCAGATCGTCGGGGAGAACTCCCGGCCGGACGACATGACCTGCAACCCCACCAAGCGCAAGGCGCAGACGAACCACCGCTCCGCGTCCAAGGAGCAGGCCGTCGTCCTGGACGTGCCGCGCAAGATGACGCTGGACCAGGCGCTGGAGTGGATTGCGGCCGACGAGCTGGTGGAGGTGACGCCGAAGTCCATCCGCCTGCGCAAGGCCGTGCTGTGCGCCCAGCAGCGCAAGCGCGACCGGCGCCGTGAGCCGGCCCTGAACACGTGACGCGGCCGCTCACGCCTCGTCGCGCGGGACCTCGGAGACGAGCGCCCGGGTCTTGCCGCCGGAGCTGGCCGGCAGGGCCGACACGATCTCCGTGTGGAACGTGACGGTCGGTCCCAGCACGCTGCGCACCCGGTCCTCGAGAAGCCGAAGCTGCTCGGGCGCCGGCGCGGGCCGCGCCACAGCGCGCAGGACGACCAGGTCCTTCCTCTTCTGTACGACCTGGTAGTGGTACAGCCACGGGGCGTCGCGGTACAGCGCACGCGTGATCTGATTGGGGTGCATGCGGCGGCCGTCGGGCAGGGGGAAGTAGTCGATGGTGCGCCCGAGGACGGCGCGGATCGTCGCGAACGGCGCGCCGCAGGCACATGCGGGCAGGCCCTGGGTCACGATGTCGCCGAGCCGGTAGCGGATGAAGGGCATCGCGTAGGAATGCAGGTTTGTGACGACGGGCTCGCCCTGTTCGCCCGGGGCGGCGGGGCGGCCGTCTCTGATCACCTCCAGGATCACGCCGTCGTCGCAGGTGTGCATCTCCCCGGTGGGCGGGCAGTCCCAGGCGATAAGGTTCAGCTCGTGGGCGCCGTAGAGGCCGTAGACAGGCGCCCCGAATGCCTGCCGGATGTGCCGGCGCATGGCCGGGGTGAGCACCTCCCCGCCCGCCATCACGAGGCGGGGGCGCAGAACGCGGCGGTCGGCGTCCGTCATCTCCTCGGCCAGGCGCATGAGAACGCCGGCGTAGGCCATGAGCGTGTCCGGCCGGTAGTCCCGAAGAACCCTCAGGATGTCGGACGCCTCGCGCGTGCAGTCGACCATGCGGTGGCGGAACCGCCCGAAGGCGTTCGCCAGGCGCCGGTCCGGTGTCGGGTCGTGCCCGACGCCGGTGCGCAGGAACCGGACGACGGCGACGCGGTCGGACGTGCGCGCGCCCAGGTGCCGATGCGCACGCATCCAGAAGCCCGCCATCAGGCGCTTCTCCAGGCGTGTGCGGCGGACGGTGAACGGTTCGCCGGAGACGCCGCTTGTTGTCACCCGCAGGAGGCGTTCCGGATCGAGACCGCCGGCGACCAGGTCCCGCGCGCGGACGGCACGCAGGTCGTTCTTGTCGCTGATCGGGATGGCGGGCAGGTCGGCGACCGTGCGGATGTCGCGCGGGCGCAGCCCGTGGCAGTCGAACAGGCGGCGGTAGTAGGGCACGCGGCCGTATGCGTGCGCCACGAGGTTGCGCAGAGCGCGGTCGCGAAACGCGGCCATGGCTCCCGGCGACGGCAGCGGGGCGCCCACTGCGGCACGCAGCGCACACAGGCGATCAGGCCGACCGGTCAACCGACGTCTCCGGCGAAGGGACGGACTTCAGGAGATGGCCGCCCTCACGATCCTCCACGCACGGTTGCGCCGAGCCGCCCCGGGCGGGGGGGGGCTCCGTCGGCCCGTCTGCGACGCGGCTTGCCTGCCGACCCGGGAGGCCGCGCATGCCTCCCGCGCCGTGGATGCCGGGGCTACGTCTTGGACCCGCCTCTGCGGATCTCCTCGGCGATCTCGTCCACCTCTTCGGCGCCTTCGTTGAGGAGGTCGGCCTCGTCCTCGACCAGGATGCTGATCAGGCGCTGGAATTCCCCGGCGTGCACGCGCTCCTCATTGGCGATGTCGAGCAGCACGGCCCTGGCCAGTTCGTCGTCCGTTGCGTCCGCGTGGGACTCGTAGAGATGGACGGCCTCCTGCTCGGCGGCCAGGCCCAGCCTCAGGGCACGGACCAACTCCGCCTTGTTCATCTTGCGTTCGGGAACGACGCCGCTGAACGGGTTCATGAACTCCGGCATGGCTATGCCTCCTCCTGTGTGGACGGGCTGGGCGCCCGCCGATTCCGCCGGGCTCTGCCGGTCTCCTCCTTGTAGTCGAGGTGCGGCGGCATGTCAACCGTCGCCGCGCAGGATGTCAACGCAGGCGCTCGATCTCGTCCAGCATCGTCTGCAGGTTCGCTTCGGGGGTGCCGGGCAGGGCGTAGTTGGAGAGGCCGACCATGACGCCCCTGCGCCGCCGGGCGACGTCCATGCACGAGGCCACTTCGTCGGCGACTTCCTGCCGCGTGCCCGTGTGCAGGGCCTGCGAACTCAGGTTGCCCAGGAGTATGAGGCGGGGGAAGCGGTCCCGCAGCGTCTCCAGGTCCATGCCCGCGCGGCGGTCGATCTCGTAGTAGCCGTCCACGCCGGCCGCACCGAACAGGTCGTCGGCCACGGCCCAGAGGCGGCCGTCGCTGGCGAACAGGTAGAGCAGGCCGTGCTTGTGGCAGGCGTCCGTCATGCGCTTGAGCGGGGGCAGCAGCAGTTCGTGGAAGACGTGCGGAGAGAAGAAGGTCCCCGTCGTGGAGGCGAAATCGCCTCCGCCGAACAGGTATTGCGCTCCGGCGGCGGCCAGGAACGGCGCGCTGAGGACGAGGCGCTCCGCCTGCGTCTCCAGATGTCGGCGCACGAGGTCCGGACGCAGCATGGTCGCTTCCAGCCAGATGGCCTCGTAGGGCAGGCCGATGTAGCCGGCGTCGGTGCGCACGGTGCGCTCGCCGCCGTAGCGGGCGATCAGGCGGCGCGTCTCCTGGAAATCGGCGTCGGTCGGACGGAAGCCGGCGAGCGCCGCCTCCTCCCGGGCGATGAAGGCCTCCAGGGCCTCGTAGTCGGCGATGCCGCGTGTCTCCGGACGCTGGTCGATGATGCTGAACAGCTCCGTGTCGGCGTCGAAGCGGTAGACCTTGTAGTCGCCGTCGGGGTCGCCGTAGAGGAACGTGCGTTCATCGATGCGCCTGTCGGGCCGGACGGGCATGCGCCAGTATTCCATCCGGACGATGTCCTGTCCGGTCGCGACGGCCAGGTCGAAGGCGTCGCGGCGGGAGCGGGCCAGGAACTCGGCGTGGGCCTCCTCGCCTTCCCACAGCGCACGGGCCTCGCGGAACTGCTGGATGCCTCCCCCCACCCAGGCATCGCGGCCCAGGATCATGGAGGCGACGGCGGAGCTGAAGCCGACGTGACAGACGGGGACCCGGTCGACCTCCCGCGTGTCGAACGCGTTGCGGACTCGTTCCTTCGGCAGCATGGCGTCTTCCTCTTCCCATGACGGGTGCGGAAGGGCTCGGACCCGATGTACATACGGGATGGGCCGCCCGGCTGCAACGGGAAGGCGGGAACGCGCGTGCGATGGTCCGGACGGGCCGGCTCAGCCGGCCGGTTCTCCCTGGACGATTCGGCGGACCGCGTCGGCGATGCGCTGTCCGGTTGTGTCGCGCAGGAAGCCCTGGACGACCGCGTCGTCCGCCTCGCCGCCGCCGTCGACGGCGATGAGCGTCACCTCTCCCCAGTAGCGTCCGCCGTCTTCGCGGGCCATCTCCAGGTCGGCGGTCTGGACCGCCGCCGGCGTTCGGCAGGCCTTCTGCAGCAGCTTGGAGAGCGCTTTCCTGGCGGAATCCGCCGCCAGGTCGCTCAGGGCCATGCCCATCAGGCGTTCGGGCGCGTAGCCGCAGACCTGTGGGGCGGCCGGGTTGCACCAGCGGATGGTGCCGTTGCGGTCGGTGCAGAAGACCATCTCGGGCAGGATGGCGGCCAGCTGGCTCAGCCGGTCGGATGCGGCCGCCGAGGCATCGGCGGCCGCCGGAGCGCCGGCGGGGGCCGGCGGGGCGGGGTATGCCTGTTCGACACGGCAGACGGCCGGAGACCGGCTCTCGACGAGCGTGCTCCAGTAGGCGAGCGCGCCGTTGCCGTCGCGCAGGGCCAGGCGACGGTTTTCGAGGGGGACGCCGGTCTCGAAGACGGAGGCGAGCGTGTCGATGAACTCCTCCGGATCCTCCACGGCATCGGCCAGTCCCTTCCGGGCCACCTCGAGGTAGTTGCTGCCGAGCAGGTCTTCCTTGCTGCAGCCGAGGAGGTGTGCGGCGGTTGCGTTGGCCCACGTGATCCGGCCCTGGCCGTCCAGCACGGCCACGGCGCCCTCCAGGCGGTCGATGCCTTCGTCCAGGAGGGCGGCCACCTTGCGGGCTTCGGCCCAGAGTTCCCGTTCGGCCTGCTCCTGTTCGGTGGCGCCGAGGATGGTCAGGACGAGGCAGTTGCCGTCCTGGCCGGCGAAGCGGGCGACGCGCAGGTCGGCGGGCACGGAGTCGCCGTTCGACTTCTGCACGGCGATGCGTTCGGCGGCTTCGCCGCGGTCGACGGCCGCCGCAAGGCAGCGGCGCAGGCCCTCCTGGTGTTCGGCGGGAACCAGGCTTTCGACGGGCCGGGCCTGCAGTTCCTCCTCGGTCTGGTCGCTCAAGGCGCAGAGCTTCGGGTTGGCGTACTGGATGGTGCCGTCCGGCCCCACCATGACCACGCCGGCGTTGGCCCGTTCGGTCAGGGTGCGGTAGAGCCATTCACGGGCGCGCAGGTTCTCCGAGGCGGCCTCGGATGCCTGGGCGGGGCGGAGCAGGACGATGGCGCTGGTGACCTTGCCCACGGCGTTGCGGACGGGCCAGGCCTTCACGCGCAGGGGCGTGTTGGTGGCCTTGTGCACGACCTCGGAGTCGGCCGGACGTCCCCGTTCGAGGGCGTCGGCGATGGGGCAGGAGTACGGCGGTTCGTCTTCGTTGTACAGCAGCCGGCAGTAGGGGCGGCCGACCGTTTCGTCGTCGCCCCTGCGGAACTGCTTCATGGCGGCCGGGTTGGCCTGGAGGACGGACAGGTCGGCGTCGACGAGCATCACGGCCTCTCCGAAGGCGTTGAGGACCTCCGGCCCGGCCGATCCGCCGGTGGCTGCGCGCGCCTCGGCGGCCAGGATGACGGCGCGCTCCCTGCGCGTCCACTGCGTGAGCACCAGCGGGATTGCGCTGGCGAAGTGCGGTTCCTTCACCAGGTGGTAGTCGGCGCCCGCCTCCAGGATCTCCACGGCGCTTTCGGGGTCCCACCGTTCGGTCAGGCAGATGACCAGCAGGGTCGGGCGTTTGATCTTAAGGATCTGGATCAGTCCCGCGGCGGCATCGGGCCCGGCGTCCCAGTCCAGCACGGCGACGTCGTAATGCACGGTGCCGCTCATCGTGTCGGAGGTGGAGACTCCGTAGTCGACGGCCTTGACCTCCACGTCGCGCAGGCTCCCCTCGATGGCCTGGATGATGGCGGCGCGGTCCGACTCGATGTTCTCGATGAGCATGATGCGCAGGAACCGGTCGAGCGCGATCTTGTCTTCGTCGGGGCGGCTGGCGGGGCGGGGCGGGGGTTCCTTGGCCGGCGACCGGGCCGTGACCCGCTGGCGCACGTCGGCCGGGGCGACGGTCGGCTTGGCGCCCTTGCCCTCGGCGGAGCGGCGTCGTTCGGCCTCGTCGACCCGCAGGAGCGCTTCCTGGGCGCGGGGGTATCCCATCTTGAGTGCGCGCTCCAGGGCAATGCGCGAGACGTCCAGGTTGTCCACCTTGTAGAGGCAGACTCCCAGCCCGAACCAGGCGCGCGCGTCGCTGGAGTCGGTCTCCGTGGCCTGCAAGTAGACCTCAACGGCTTCCTGGTATCTGCGGTCCTTGACGAGTTCACCCGCCTTCTTCAGCAGGTAGGTTGCCTTGGCCATGGACTTCGCTCCCCGAAGACTTGAGGCACGACACCCGTTGCCGAGGCCCATGCGGTCCCGGGCGCCCGGCCGGTCCACGGGTCGCGGCCCTTCACAGGCCCGCGATCCGGTGGGCAGTTGTACGCAAATAAGGCACTCGAAGTCAAGCCGTCGGCCGTTTTCCGGGGCTCGCCGGGGCGCAACCGAGCCCCGAAGGACGCAGCGGGGGCGTTTTCGGGCGCGCCGCAGGCGGCGATGCCTGGAATCCTCTGGTCGCCGGGGGCGGTCCCGCGCTACAATGGCTGCGGCTCGGTCTGGGGCGGAGTCCACCGCGATGGAACGGGCCTTGGGAGCGCGGACGCCGGGGTCTCAACGCCATGGGCAAGGCTACAGGGCCGCAGAGGTTCGGCAAGTGCCTCATCGAACGAGAGATCGGTCGAGGTGCCCGGTCCATCGTGTATCTGGCCCGGCATGAGGGGCTCCAGATCCCCGTCGCCGTCAAGGTGCTGCAGAGCAGCCGGGCCGAGGACGACGGGCTGTTCTCCGAGCGCTTCATGCGCGAGGCGCGCATCGCCGCCCAACTGACGCACACGAGCATCGTGCGCGTCTACGACTGCGGGGAACGGGGCGACGACTACTACCTGGTGCTCGAGTTCATCGACGGCGAGAGCTGCAAGGACCGGATGCGCCGGAGGGGCGCCTTCGACGCGGAGACGGCCGTGGGGATCATCCGCTCCGTGGCCGACGGCCTCCGGTACGCCAGCACCAAGGGCATCATCCATCGGGACCTGAAGCCCGAGAACATAATGATCGACCGCGACGGCGCGGTGCGCATCGCCGACCTGGGCCTGGCCAAGGAGGTCGCCACGCCGAGGGCGTCGGCCACGGCCGACGGGGACGTCCTCGGCACGCCCTACTACATGAGTCCCGAGCAGGTCCGCCAGCCGGCGGACGTGGATTTCCGCAGCGACATCTACTCGCTCGGCGCGACGTTCTACCACATGGTCACCGGGGTGGTGCCCTTTGAGGCGCCCACGCCGTTCGAGATCATGACCATGCATCTGAACGAGCCCGTGCCGCATCCGCAGACGCGCCGGGCGGACCTGAGCCCCGCCCTGTGCGACGTCATCATGCGGATGATGGCGAAGGAGCCCCAGAGCCGCTATCAGAGCTACGGTGACCTGATCCGCGATCTGGACGCGCTGGGGTTCGGCGAGGCCGACGCGGGCGCGGGGCCGTTCGGGCGCGCGGGCGCACCCGTCGTCCCGCCGCCGGACGCGCGGGTGCCCGTGCCGGCCGCGTACGCGGCCACCGTGCCCCTGCAGGAGGAGGCGCAGGCCGAGCGGATCGAGCCGGAGTGCCTGCCTGCAACCGTCCATTGCGCGCATGCCCGGGCGTTCGCGGCGCTGTCGGCGATCCTGTACGCCGTCTTCGGCGTCTGCCTCTACCTGGCCGTCCGCATCCCGTTGGGTTCGGTGGCCGGGCTCGCCGTGATGCTGGCCTTCCTGGCGGTCTCCGTGGGATGGGCCGTGCGGATGGCGGGCGGCATTCGAGAGCGAGACCGGGCCGGAGAGCGCGATGCGGTCGAGGACTTGATCGCGCTGGCGCTGGGCCGGTTGTGCGACCGGTTGAGCCTGGCGGTGCCCCGCGTGCGCATGACGCGGCGGTCGGACGCCCTGTGCCTCGTCTATGGCCGCTTCGGCGGGCGTGCCGTGATCTGCCTGCCGGGTGCCTGGCTGCGAAACGCCGCCCCGGGCGCCGCCGAGACCGACGCGCTGCTCGCGCAGGGCCTGGCCGGCGTCTACAGCGGCGCGGCCGACCTGCGCACGGCCCTGGCGGTGCCGGTCTCGGTGCTGGGGCTGATCGAACGCGTCTCGCGAGTGGTCGCCCGGTGTCTCCCGGGGCGACGCAAGGAGACGGCCAGGGCGGCTGCCGGCCTGCTGCTGGCCGCCGTCGTTCCGCTGGCGTTGCTCGTGCTGTCCCCGGCGGCCGGGTTCCTGGGGCTGCTGTTCCTCGGCGTGCTGATGCTGACGGCGGCGTTCGAGCGAGAGAGCGTGCAGGCGGCCGACGACTTCGCCGCGCGTGTGGTCGAGGACCCGGAGCCCGTGCAGTCGGTGATCCTGCTCGGCGGCCTTGCCGGCCCGGAGCGCGGCCGGCTGCTGCGCGATGGTCTGGGCGCGGCCGCGGCCGCGGCCGCGTCGGCGGGGGCGCTCTCGGGGGAGGAGCGCGAGCGCATCCTGCGCGGCCTGCTGGAGCCGGGCGATGGTCCGCTCACCGGCGCGGACGTGTGGACGTCCGCCCTCGGGCTGCTGTCCCGTGGGCCGTCGGCCGCGCGGCGGATCCGCCGTCTGGCGGCGGCCGAGGGCGAAGGGCATCCGGCCCGGGAGGTGATGGCGCTGGTGCGGCATGCCTATTCCCGCCTGCTGGTCTCCACGCGACGCAAGCCCCCGGTGGTGTCCATGGCCGACCTGGCAGGCGTGCGGTCGCAGGCCATTGTGGGCGGCATGGCGGGCGCGACCGCGCTGTGCGTGTTCCTGTTCATGGTTTTGACGACGGTGCCCCACTACCTGGACTTCCTGTTGACCGTCGGCGTGCTGGCGGCGGTGGCGGGCACGATGGCGGGCCATCAGTTCCGGGGGGACGCGCCCTCGGCCGGGCTGCTGGGGTGGCGGATCCTGGTCGCCACCACGTCCTTTGTATGCAGCACGATGCTGGGCCTCTGCCTGGCGGACGGCCTGCTGGGTCAGCGGGTGCTTTCGCGGCTGGCTCTGCAGCTTCCGCTGCTCATGATCCCGCTTCTGGCGGTTGCCGCCCTTGCCGGCGGGCTGTTCGTGCGCTGGACGTTCAGGGCGGGGCGTGGAACGGCGGCGGACCGACCAAGTCCGTCCCGGACGGCTCACACGGCGGCCCTGAACGGGGATGGTGGGCGGCGGGCGGTGCGGATGCGCGAGGTCTCCGTGGAGGACGAGCCGCCGAAGCGGCGATGAGGGTCGGACAAGGGCGTTCCGGACGGATCGACGGCGGAGGCTTCGGACATGAGGCGAATCGTTCACAGCGGGTCGGTCGTGGCCCTGGAGGGGGAGCGTGCGGTTGTGCAGCTGGTGGCCTCGGAGGCCTGTCAGCCGGGCAAGTTCGGGTGTGCGTGCTGCGGGTCCGGGCAGCAGGAGCCGCGTCGGATCCGGGTGCCGCGCGCCGATCTGGTGCAAGGGGACGCGGTGACCGTCTCCATCCCCGTCTACGTCACCTACCTGGCCACGCTGGCCGCTTTCGGCCTGCCAGCGATCGGCTTTCTTGCCGGTGCGCTGATCGGGCTGGCTGTGGAGGGGAACCAGGAGGCGCACGGCATGCCGATCATCGTCGGCAGCTTCTGCGGGCTGGCCGCCGGCGTGGGGCTGTCGCTGCTGGCGGAGAAGCACATCGGGGCCGGGTCCTACGAGGTGCGGCGCGTCTCGGACGCCGGCTCCTGAGCCCGGCGCGCCGGGCTCAGCATGGCGCGGACGATCATGTCCACGGCGTCCTCTTCGGTCAGGCCCCGGGCCATGAGGGTCTCCATCTGCCGGGAATCCACGCTGCCGATCGATGCCTCGTGCGTCACGCGCGCGAGCGGATGGCGCACGTCGACGATCGGGGTGGCGCGGGCGATGGCCCGATCCATGACGATCTCCTTGCAGTCGACGTGGCCCACGGCGTGCGGGGCCGAGGCGGTCAGCTCGTTGTAGACGTCCGCCCGGGCATCGTCCTTGACGGCAATGCGGCTCAGGAGCACGCCGGCCGCGCCGGGTCCTTGCAGGTGGGCGACCTCGCGGATGCGGATCTCGTCATCGTCGCTCCCGGACATGCGGGCGACCATCCGCAGCGAGCTGTGCTCCCGGCAACGCGCCTCGTAGTCGATGTCCATGCGGCCGACGCGCCCTTCCAGCAGTTCGAACTCCGTCTCGAACGACGCGCGGGGTGCGAGAGTGACGCGGGCGCGGGGTACGACGACGACGCCGCCGGCCGGTCCGTGGACGTGCCGCTCGAAGTAGGTGTAGCGCGCGTCCTCCGCGATGCGGATGTCGGCCTCCATCTCGTGGGTGACGTCCAGGGCGTTCGGGAAGACGCAGTGGGCCTGCAGGGTCACCCGGCTGCGCGGTTCGGCCGTCACGTCCAGCAGGATCCGCTGCAGGCCGGCCTCGGGCAGCACGCCGAAGCAGAGATGGACGGGGTTGCGCAACTGCGCTCCTTCGCGCACGCACACGCGCACGCGCACGCCGTCGGCCATCTCGTCCGGCTCGACGACGAGCCCGGGCACCAGGTGGGCGCCGATGACCCTGTTCTCGTGGATCACCAGGTGTGCGGCCTGGGAGTCTGCGAAGACCGACGGATCCTCCCCCACGTGGCCGTAGACGGCCAGCATCTGCTCGAAATCGCCGACCATCAGGCATCCTCCCGTCTGCGGGGGTCGTGGTGTGGGCAGGGGACGCAC
The DNA here is from genome assembly GCA_012728835.1 of Candidatus Brocadiaceae bacterium. NCBI lineage: Bacteria > Pseudomonadati > Planctomycetota > Candidatus Brocadiia > Candidatus Brocadiales > Candidatus Brocadiaceae > Candidatus Brocadiaceae bacterium. The sequence goes on from JAAYEJ010000012.1 coordinate 169,558, forward strand.
CGATCGGTGAAGTAGCGGCGGATGCGCCCGGCGGGTCCCTCCTCCACCGTCTGCCCGCAGCAGACCAGGGTGGCCCGGTCGGCGTGTTTCATCACCTCCGCGCTGTGGGTGACCAGCAGGACGGTCGTCCGCTGGGCCCGCAAGGCGGCGAACATGTCGAACATCCGGCTCAGGGCATCGACGTCGATCCCCGAATCCGGCTCGTCAGCCACGATCATCCGGGGTTTCATCACCAGGATGGAGGCCAGTTCGATGCGCTTGCGCTCGCCGCCGCTGAGCCCCTTGTCGACCAGTCGGCCCAGGTAGAGGTCCGGGTCCAGGGCCACCTCGGCCAGAGCGCCGCGCAGGATGTCCTCGCCCGGTTCGGCGGCGCCCGCGCTCAGGAAGTCGCGGACGGACAGCCCCTCGAAGCGCGCCGGCTCCTGCCAGGCCAGGCTCAGGCCCAGACGCGCCCGCTCGTGCACGGAGAGGCCGGCCAGCGACTGCCCCGCGAAGCGGATCGTGCCGCCTTCGGGCTCATAGCCGGACAGCCCCATCAGGGCGTAGGCCAGCGAGGATTTGCCCGCGCCGTTCGGCCCGACCAGCGCATGGACCTCCCCGCGCAGGACGGTCAGATTCAGGCCCTGCAGGATCGTCTGCCCGTCCAGGGCCAGGCGGAGGTCCCGCACCTCCAGCAGCGTTTCGGTCAAGACGAGTCCTCCGGCGCATGTGCGACGCGATGACGTCTTCCAGCTGAGGATAGCAGAACGCCTCGGGTCCGACAACGGGAAGCCGGTGCCGGCCGGTCGGGCGTTTCACTTGACCGGGCGGGGCGTGACAGCGAAACTACAATGGAGTCCGTGCATGGGACTGTGAGCGCAGGTCCTCTTGTGATCGACCGGAATGGGCGAGCCCCCGCTATGACTGGAATGCTCCTGTGGCCCAGCTCGATTCCGGCGGCATCCGTTGGGGCGGCGGCGTCGGGGTCTCTGCCGTCGGTGGTGGAGGGGATGTCGGCGACGCTCGTCTGGGCGATCGCGATCCTGGCGTTCGGCGTGCTGCTGATGGCCTGCGTGCTGCTCCTGTTGAACCGCGAGCCGGAGGAGTCGGCCTGGGATGCTCCGGATGGCATGCGGGGGTCTCCCGGGCAGCACCTTCGGCACCTCACCCGCCTGCTGCGGTCCATCCGGGCCATGAACAGCCTGATCGTTGCGGAGCGCGAGGGCGAGTCCCTGGCCCAGAAGGCGTGCCATCTGCTCACGGCCTCCCGCGGGTACCGCATGGCGTGGATCGGGCTGGTCCGCGCGGGGGACCTGCGCGTCCACCCCGTCGCCCAGGCCGGGTTCGAGAACGGCTACCTGGACCGGATCGTCATCACCTGGGACGACTCGCCCACGGGCGAGGGCCCCGTGGGGCGCGCCATCAAGACGGGGGGGCCGACGGTCATGCGCGACATCGAGACGGCCCCGGAGTTCCGACCCTGGCGCGAGGAGGCGCTCAAGCGCGGCTACCGTTCCTGTGCCGCCATCCCGTTGCGGTTCAAGGGCGACGTCCTCGGCGCGCTCAGCGTCTATGCCGAACAGCCCGAGGCCTTCGGCATCGAGGAGGTGGGCGTCCTCCAGGAGGTGGCCGATCACCTTGCCTATGCCCTGGCCTCCATCCGGCTGGAGCAGGACCTGGCCGCCATGCGGCGTGAGTGCGCGCCGGCCCGAGCGGCCTTCGACTACGCGCCGATCGGCCTGATCGTGACCGACGCCCAGGGCAACATCACCGCCCTGAACGGCTGTGTGCGCGGGCTGCTGGGCGCCGAGGGGGAGGAGCGGCCGCGTGCGCTGCGCGACCTGGCGGCCTTCCGTCGCGGCGACGCGCGCGCGGGCGTCAGCCGCGTGCTCTCGCAGCGCGAGGCGGTCCGGTGCGACCTGGAGGTGCAGGGCGCCGACAAGGCGGAGCCGCGACGCCTGACCTGTCGCGGCGTGCCGATCTTCGGGGAGGACGGAGTCCTGCAGGAAACCGTGTGGGTGGTGGAGGATATCGCCGGCCGGGAGTGACCCAGGCCGTCGGTCGGTCCTCAGTTCGGGCGCGGCGACAGGTCCGTCACCGACGTCGACGCAGGGTCACGGCCAGGGCCCCGGCGGCCGCCCCGCACAGGAAGACGACCAGGAGCATCAGCAGGGGCGAGACGCGTGTGCTCCAGAAGAGCACATGGTAGTCCTGCCGCGCGCCGTTCTGGAACATCACGATCAGCACCAGCACGACGACGACCAACAGCGTGGTCAGCCGCAGGCGTCTGCTCCAGATCCGCACTGTGCTCGGCGGCTGAGGGGTGGTGCTCGGCTGTTCAGCGGTCATCAGCCTTCACTCCTTGTTGTCGGGCGAGGGGCCGCCGGCGGCGTCCGGCCGGGGAGGCTCCTCCGGGAACTGCAGGTCGAGCATGTGCCCCATCTTCTCCTGCTTCGTGCGCAGGTAGCGCAGGTTCTCCGCCCGGGGGGGCACCTGGATGGGCACGCGTTCGACGATCTCCAGTCCGTAGCCGCTCAGGGCGTGGAACTTCCGGGGGTTGTTCGAGATGAGCCGCATCTTGCGCACCCCGAGGTGTCGCAGGATCTGCGCGCCCACGCCGTACTCCCGCTTGTCGGCCGGGAACCCCAGCTCGATGTTCGCCTCCACCGTGTCCAGGCCGTTCTCCTGGAGCGCGTAGGCGTGGAGCTTGTTCTCCAGGCCGATTCCCCGCCCTTCCTGGCGCATGTAGAGCAGCACGCCGCAGTCGGCGTCGCCGATCATCTGCAGGGCGCGCTCCAACTGCTCGCCGCAGTCGCAGCGCAGTGAGTGCAGCGTGTCGCCCGTGAAGCATTCGTCGTGCACGCGCACCAGCACCGGGGCGTCGATGGGAGGGGCCGGGGCATCGCCGGAGGCGCCCACCGGCCCGGAGCAGACGGCGACGTGCTGCTTCTCGTCGACCATGGAGCGGTAGAAGTGCGCCTTGAACCGTCCGTAACGGGTCGGCAGATCCACGCAGACACTCCGCCGGACGAGGTACTCCGACTGGTGCCGGTGCCGGATCAGGTCCGCGATGGTGCAGATCCGCATGTCGAACTTGCGTGCCAGCGCCTGCAGCTCCGGCAGCTTGGCCATCGTGCCGTCCGGGTTCATGGCCTCGCAGACGATCGCGGCGGGCTTGAGCCCCGCCATGCGGGCCAGATCGACGGCGGCCTCCGTGTGCCCGGCGCGCACGAGCACCCCTCCCGGACGCGCCAGGAGGGGCAGCACGTGGCCCGGCCGCACCAGGTCGTCCGGCCCGGCGTCCTCCGAGAGCATCGTGCGGATCGTATGGGCCCGGTCGCGGGCGCTCACGCCGGTCGTGACGCCGTCGCGCGCATCGACCGTGACCGTGAACGGCGTGCCGAAGGCGCTTCGGTTGTCCTCCACCATCGGAGGCAACTCGAGCCTCTCGGCCAGTTCCGCCCCGATGGCCAGACAGAGGAACCCCCGCACGTGGTTGAGCAGGAAGGCGATCGAGTCCGGCGTCACGTGCTCGGCGGCAAGGCAGACGTCGCCTTCGTTCTCGCGGTCGGCGTCGTCCACGACGATCACAAACTCGCCCCGGCGGAATGCCTCGACCGCCGCCGGCACGTCGCCGCAGGAAGGAACGGTTCGTTCGGGTTCTGACATTGCAGGACATCCGGGGAGAGCGAGGATGCGCGGCGGGAGCGGCGTCACGGACCCCGTACGCCGTCGCGCAGGAACCATTCTACAAACTCCGCCACGGCCTGTCCAATCGGGCGGTGCGGGTCGTAGCCGAGCAGCCGGCGCGCCTTGGACACGTCGGCATACGTGACCGGGACATCGCCCGGCTGCTCGGGCAGCCGCTCGATGCGGGCCTCCCGGCCCAGCGCCTCCTCGATGAGCCGGATCAGCGCGCGCAGTTCCAGCGGTTCGGAATTGCCCAGGTTGATGATCTCGAACGCCGGCGCCGCCTCCAGGGCGGCCAGGATCCCGTCCACGACGTTGCCCACGTGGGTGTAGTCGCGCCGGCTCGTGCCGTCGCCGAAGACGGGGATCGGTTCGCCTGCCGCGATCAGCCGGGTGAACTTGTGGACGGCCAGGTCCGGGCGCTGGCGCGGCCCGCAGACGGTGAAGAAGCGCAGGCACGCGACGTGCAGTCCGTACAGGTGGTGGTAGACGTGGCAGAGAAGCTCCCCGGCGCGCTTGGTGGCCGCATACGGCGAGATGGGGCAGGGCACCGGATCGTCCTCGCGGAACGGGACCCTTTCGCTGACGCCGTAGACCGACGAACTGGAGGCGAACAGGAAGACCTCCAGGTCGTCCGCCTGCCGCGCGGCCTCCAGCAGGTTCACCGTCCCCCGGCAGTTGACCTCCTCGTAGAGGGCCGGCTGCTCGATGGACGGGCGCACACCGGCCCTGGCCGCCAGGTGGATCACGGCCGTCACGCCCGGCCGGGCCAGCAGCGACCGGCACAGGGAGGCGTCCCGGATGTCGCCTTCCACAAGCTCCACCAGCCCGCTCTCGAGCGCCTGCCCGATGTTCCGGCGCTTCGCCTCCGGGGGGTAGAACGCGTCGAAGTTGTCCAGACAGATCACATGCTCGTCGCGCGCCGCCAGCTCCTCGACCACATAGCTGCCGATGAAGCCGGCGCCGCCCGTCACCAGGATGCTCATGCTCTGCCCCTTGATGGAGTTGCACGGCAGTATACCACCCCTGCCCCCCGGCGTCGCCTGAGGTTGCCCGGCACCCCGCGTCGTGATAGCATCGCGGGCCGCGTGCCGTCTGCGTCCGTCTCCGGCCTTCTCGGGGGGGAGGTTGCGAATGATAACCGTTCCGGTCGCCTGCCTGGTCTTCGTGTTCGCCGTCGCCCTGTTCTTTGGCGCCCGGGAGGCGGTTGCGGCGGCCAACCATCCGAACCGGGGGTTCACGTTCGAGGACCGGGGCCCCGAGGTCGCCCTGCTGTACCGTCTCGGGCTGGAGAATCGGCCGGAGCACGTGGCCGTCTTCTGCGAGGCCCTGAAGAGCGATGACCTCGACGTGCGCAGGGCCGCCATCGCCCAGCTTGTGTTCACGCACGACGAGTCGGCCCTCGACGCCGCGCTGGCGGCGATGGAGGACGAGTCGTCCTGGGTTCGCCGGGGCGCCATTGCCGTGCTGTCGAAGCTGGGTGACCGGCGGGCCGTCCCCGCCCTGGAGAAGGCGCTGAACTTCGTGCCCCCCCCACCGGCGCCGCCCGGCAGCGGCCCCGGGCTGTGGTGGTGGAAGAGGATCGGCCCTGAATCGTCGCTGCGGGACGAGGAGTACTTCAACCGCCTGGCCGCCGCCCTGGCCCTCCACCGGCTCGGGAGCGAGGCCGGCGTGCCGACCGTCCTGTCCGTCCTGGCCGGGCAGTACCCGAGGCCGGTCGTTCAGATGGCCGCCCAGTATGCCGTCCTGATGGACCTCCGGCAGGCGACCGACGAACTGCTGCGCATCGCCGGCGAGTGCGAGGTGTTCGGCGAGGACAGCCCGGGGCTTTTTGCCATCCGAGCCCTGCGCATCATGGGAGACCCCGCCCGCCGGGAACGGATCGTCCAACTGGCCCGGGACAAGATCCGCCTGCCCGGCGGCTTCATCCGCATGGAGGCGCTGCATGTGCTCCTGGAGCACGGCGACGCCTCCGTCCTGCCCCTCGTCCGCGAGGTGATTGAGGACGAAGGCAACTGGCGCGAGCACCAGCGGCTCATCACGGAGATCATCGGGAAGCTCCGGCCGGACGACGGGGCCGTCCTTCTGACGCGGCACTACCTGACCGCGCCGGAACGCGAGCCCGCTGCGGACAGGGGGGGCGACTCCGTCAATGACGGCGTCTTCCGGCGGGCGGCCGAGGTGGTGGCCGCACTGGGGGACGTGCGCGTGCTGAACGAGCTGAAGGCGGTTTACGGCCGGCTCAAGGAACCTGCGGACGTGTTCCACCGGCGGCTGTACCTGGCCTACGCCCTGGCGGCTCTGGACGACCCGTTCGGTCGCGGCGAGCTTCTTGAGGCGCTCGGCCATGGGGATGCCGGCGTGCGGCGCCTTGCGGCCCGGTTGCTCGGCAGGCTCGGGGTCGCAGACGCGGTGCCGCCGCTGGCGGCCGCGCTGGCCGCCGAGGCGGATCGCGCGACCGCCCTGGCCATGCAGTCCGCCCTGCGCACGCTCGACGCACCGGCGGCGGCCGTCGATCGGCCGCTCCCGCCCGTGCCGCCTGCGCCGGCCGACACGTACGGGCAGCCCCGTTTCCTGCATGTTTCCTTCGATGACTGCACGACGATCGAGTCCATGGAGCGCTTCGTCGGGCTGATCGAGGAACTGGCCGCCCGGGACGTCCGATGGGCGCCGCGCATGTACGTGGCCTGCCTCTCGCGCCATGACTTCGAATACTGCACCATGCTCCTCCAGCGGTGTTTCGACCGCGGCTGCGAGTTTGAGAACCACTCGCTGCACCACAACCCCGACGGGCAGGCGCTCTGGGCGCGCACCGCCGACGAGGTGCGGCTGGACTGCGGCGGCGGCGCCAACTGGTTGCACGGCAACATCATGGGCTGCGACCGGCTCTATCACTGGAAGAGCGGGGGAGGCGGCTTCGAACGGCCCGGCGACCCGCGCATCCACCGTGAGACGCTTCGCCAGGTCAGTCGCGAGGTCTACTGGGCCAGGGACATCGACTACAACTGGCGGGATGAGGTGGAGAAGGTCCATCCCGACCGCTACGCTCCGCCGTACCACCCCGCCACGCCGGGCGCCGTCCGGAGCCTCATCGTCACCGGCGACCTGGGCTACGGATACGAGGGCGAGCCGGCCCGGGAGGTCATCGATGCCTTCGTGGACTCACTGGAGCACTGGTACTTCCACCAGCCGGAGGCGGTCTTCAGCCTGGAAGGCCACGACTGGCCGAGCAGCCCCGTTCCCATCCGCATCGGCTTCGAGAAGCACTGGGAAGTGCTCAGCGGCTTCCTGCGGGAGGTCCTCCTGAACCGCCGCGAGCGCTACCCCCTTCTCTACAGCATGACGGCCCTGGAGGTGCTGCACGTCCGCCGGCGGGGGCTGACGCCCGAGGAGATACTGGACGTCCGGATGCACCTGCAGAACTCGCCGGACTTCTGACCGCCCGCGCCTTCAGGAACACGTGACGGGGCCGACGCATGCGGGACGGCATGGACGAGAAGGCGGCGCGCCGGCTGGGCCGGCGCCTGGTGAAGTGGTACGGGGGCAACGCCCGCGACCTGCCCTGGCGGCGGGACCCGACGCCGTACTCCGTCTGGATCAGCGAGATCATGCTGCAGCAGACGGTCGTCGGCACGGTGGCGGCGCGCTATGCGGACTGGATGAAGCGCTTTCCCGACGTGCGCTCACTGGCCGAGTCCGACGAGCGCGAGGTGCTCGCCGCCTGGGAGGGGTTGGGCTACTACCGCCGCGCGATCCACGCCCACCGGGCCGCCCGCCGCATGGTGCGCGACCACGGCGGCCTCGTGCCGTCGACGCGGGCGGAACTGCTTGCGCTGCCGGGTATCGGGCCGTACGTCGCCTCCGCCGTGCTGAGCCTGGCGTTCGGGCGCGACGAGGTGGCCCTGGACACGAACCTCATCCGTGTGTTCATGCGGCTGTGCTGCCTGCCGGGGCGTCCGGGCGACGCGCAGGTCCGTCGCGAGGCGATGCGCCGGGCCCAGGCGGCCCTGCCGGCGGGCCGCTCCGCGCAGTACAACCAGGCCCTGATGGATTTCGGCAGCCTGATCTGCCGGCCGCGGTCGCCGCGGTGCGGGGAGTGCTTCCTGCGGGAACGGTGCGGAGCCTTCGTCCGGGGACGCCAGTACGACATCCCGCCGCCCGGGCGCCGCAAGCTCCAGAAGGTGCGCGCGGCGGTGGCCGTCTTCGCCCGCGGCGGCAAGGTCTACTTGCAGCAGCGCCCGCGCACGGGGCTGTTTGCGCGCATGTGGGAGTTCCCCGGGGGCAAGGCGGCCGGCGGCGAGACCCCCGCGCGCGCGCTCGAACGCGAGTGCCGTGAGGAACTGGCCGTGGCCTGCCGCGTCGGGCCGAAGCTCGTCGAGCTGACGCACTGCTACACCGTGTTCGAGGTGCGCCTGCACGCCTTCCTGTGCGAACCGCCCGACGCGTTGCCGCTGGACGCGACGCATCAGTGGGTGCCCGTGCAGGAACTCGACGCCTACCCGATGCCGTCGGCCAACCGGCGGATCGTGGAGGCGCTGCGCGCTATGCCGGGCCGCCCATGAGGGCACGGGCGGCCGCCCCCGGATCCGCCGCCCGCATCAGCGTCTCGCCGACCAGGATCGCCTTGACCCCGCAGGCCCTCAGCCGCTCGACGTCGGCCGGGGTTCGGATGCCGCTCTCCGCGACCAGCACCACGCCGTCGGGCACGCGGCCCGCCAGGCGCTCCGCCGTCTCCAGAGTCACCTCGAAGGTGCGCAGGTTGCGGTTGTTGACGCCCACCAGGTCGGCGCCCGCGTCCAGCGCGACGTCCAGCTCGTGCCCGTCGTGGGCCTCGACCAGCGCATCCATGTGCAGGTCGCGGGCCAGAGCCATCAGGTCGCGCAGCGCGGCGGCCTCGAGCGCGGCGACGATCAGAAGGCACGCGTCGGCGCCCAGGCCGCGCGCTTCGATGACCTGCAGGGGGTCCAGGAGGAAGTCCTTGCGGAGCACGGGCAGGGCGGTCGCCTGCCGGACGTGCTCGACGAAGTCGGGGCTTCCCTGGAAGAACGGCCGGTCCGTCAGCACGCTCAGCGCGGCCGCGCCCCCGCGCTCGTAGTCGCGGGCCATGCGCGCCGGGTCGAAGTCGGCCCGGATGACGCCCACCGACGGCGACGCCTTCTTCACCTCCGCGATCAGCGCGGTGCCGGGCGCGTCGCACAGCGCCTTCCGGAATGCGCGCGGGGCGGGCTGCCGGGCCGCCCGGGCCAGCAGCGCCGACCGGCCGACGCGGGCCAGCGCGTCGATCTCGTCTCGCTTCGCCCGGCAGATGCGGGCCAGGATGTCGGGCATCTCGTTCATGGCTGCCTGCCTTCGCGGCGTTCTGTGGCGGCGACCACGGCCGCGCGCAGCCGGCGCGCCGCCGCCTCCGGATCGTCGGTGTCGCACAGGGCGGCGCACACGGCCACGGCCGTCGCGCCCGCCTCGATGGCATCGGCGGCGTTGTCGGCCGTGATGCCCCCGATCGCCACCATGGGCAGGGGCGTGGCGGCCCGCTCCGCCCGCACCAGATCGGCCCCGAAGCCGACCTCGTAGCCCTTCGTGGCGGTCGGCGCGAAGGGGCCGACGCCGATATAGTCGAGCGGAAGGTCCCGGGCCTGCGCGGCCTGCCGGGCCGAATGCGTCGACCAGCCGATGAGCAGATCCGGCCCGACGATGCGGCGCGCCTCGGCGGGCGGGAGATCGTCCTGTCCGAGGTGGACTCCGTCCGCGCCCGCCAGCACGGCGACGTCGGGGCGGTCGTTGACGATCAGCAGGGCGCCGGCCGCTTCGGTCTGCTTCCGCAAGGTGCACGAGCGGACCAGCAGTTCGCGGTCGGACAGGTCCTTCTCGCGCAACTGGACGGCGTCGACGCCTCCGGCCAGCAGCGCCTCGGCCGTTCTCTGCCAGTGCAGCCGGCAGAACCGTTCGGTCAGGAGCGCGTAGAGCCGGATGTCCGTGATGTTCATGGGACGTGTCCTTGCCCGGTCATTCGGCCCGGATGACCGCCCGCGGCGGCGCCAGAAGGCGCTCCACCTGGTCGGCTGCGGCCCCGTTGCGCGTCAGAAGGTCCACCAGGGACTCGACCGGGGCGAACGAATCGTCGAAGAAGGCGCAGTCCGCGTCCGCCTCGATCCGCAGTTCGGCCTCGAGGCATGCGGGCACGAACACCGTCTCCCCGCGCCGGACCGGCATGGTCCGTTCGGCGGCGGTCAGTCGTCCCTTGCCCTCGAGGCAGTGCAGCACGTGGTAGCCGGCGCAGAGGGGCGTCGCCGTCGTGCGGCCGGCGGCGTCCAGGAAGACCCGGCTGCGGGCGAAATGCGGGTCGGCCACGAGGGCCTCGATGCGCAGGCCGTCGGCCGGCCGGACGGTCACCGGCGGCACGGCCCGGAGGCCGGCGTCGGGCTCGACCAGGCGGAAGCCCAGTTCGGGGTCCTCTCCGGGCCGCCGGCCGAAGTCGTAGACGCGCACCGTCGGGTTCGCCTGGAGGTCCTGCGCGACGGCCGTGCGCCCGGCCGCGGCGTCGGCGACGGTGCGGTCGTCCGGATGCACCTGCACGCTGAGCAGGTCATTCTGCACGCACAGTATCTTGCTCAGCGTCGGCAACCGCGCCTCACCGTAGCCCTGCTGGATCTCGTCGATGACGAGGCGGCTGTCGGGTCCCACAGCGAACATCGTGTGGAGCGCGCCGGCGGGCGCCAGGAAGACCTCGCCGCCCTGCAGCGGTTCGATGAGGCCGAACAGGCGCTGCACCTCCTCAGACCAGGCCGTCACGTCCGGGGGCAGTCCCTCCGTGAGAATCAGGTCCCGCAGTCGCTCGGCGTCCTGCGCGGTGGCCGGTCCGGCGGCCACGCCCGTTCGTCCCCGGACCGCGCGCACGCACCAGGCCTCGGTCTTGCCCCGGTGGGGCGTCTCGCGCAGATGGGCCGCCGCCCGCCGGCCGATCAGGGCCTCCAGGGCGGCGTCTCCGCGCGCGGCGGCCTTCGAGAGCAGTTCGGCCAGGGTGCGCCGCAGGGGCGGGTCGACGACGGCATTGCTGTAGTTGCCCACCCCGGTCTGGGCCGAGGCGAGCCAGAACTCGCCCAGCCCCACCTCGATGCCCGTGGCGGACAGCGCCTCCTGATGCACGAGCCCCCAGGGCTTCGTCACGACGGCGGGGGCCAGCTTCCACAGCCCTGGGGCGCTCATGGCTGCGCGTCTCCTATTCGACGATGGTCGGGGCCGGCGCGAACGCCCAGTTCAGGTACTGATCGCGCACGTCGCCGGTCGCGGCGTCGCCGGCGTGGATCAGTATCCGATGGCGGAACGTCAGGTTCGCGCCGGCGGGGATCACGTGCGTGCCGTCATGGCCCTGGCCCTCGAAGAAGGACAGGCCGAACGGATTGGACGTCATCAGTCCGTAGTCGCGCACGTGCCAGTAGGTCGGGTGGCGGAAGTTCGACGGGTGGTCGAACAGGGCGATGCCGACGGTGTGGCCGTCCACGACGCCGGAGTAGTCGCACCAGGCGGCGCGCTTGCCCCAGGTCTCGGCCTCTGTGACGGCGCCGTGAGCGTTCCGGATGCGGCCGCCGCGGCGGCCCTCCATGGACTGCGCGACGCGCACGGAGAGGACGCCGCCCTCCTTGGTGTCGCCCAGGCGCACGTCGTCGTCGCCGGCATAGAGCGTCACGTCCACGTCCAGCAGGCGGAAGCTGGGCGGCACGTTGTAGAAGCGGAACTCGACGCGGTCCTGCATGAGCGGCGTTCCGTGGGCGTCCTGCCAGTCGCTCAGGGCGACGACGCGGCCGAAGACGGGGCCGCTCTCGACGGCGTCGAAGTAGCGGTGCACGACGCGTCCGTGCCCCTCTTGCTCGCTCCAGTTGTCGGACCCGTTCACGTCGCCCCAGGCGACCCAGAGCGAGCGATGGTGGATGTGGTCGGTGGAGTCGTCCGGCAGGGCCTCCTGGGGGTAGGCGCGCGTGACGCCCGCGCCGAACGGCCCGCGGAGCGGATAGAGGCAGGGGTGCGCGGCGTCGCCGCCGTAGAGGTAGCGGGTGAACAACTTGCCGCCGATCTCGATGCGCAGGGCGTCGTCGCCATCGGGCTTGACCTTCACGCCGGGGCCCGCAGGTCGGGCGTCGCCGGGCTCCAGGGCGTACTCCGCGTGCTGGCCGGGCGCCAGGGAGTCCACGATCCAGTGGATGCGGGTGCCGCCGGGCGTGGACTCGGCCTGATAGGGAACGGGGGCGCCGCGCGCTGCGTCGATCAACACGCAGCCTTCGAGTTCGCGGAGCGAGCGGTTGACGGCGGCGGTCACCGGGCAGAAGCGGACATTGCGCGGCGTGCCTTCGAGGGCGATCTTCAGTTCCTGCATGGCGGCTCCATCCTCAGTCTCCGGGCCGGGTCGGCTGGTCTGACACAAGTCCTCCACTGCCTCCCGTCCCGCCCTCCCCGGGCAGCGCCGGGCGTCCCGCCCGGTGTCGTTGCCGGCACGACCGTGCAGGGCATGCAGTGGCCATCTCAGCCCTTCGGCAGAAGGTGCTCGTTCAGATACCGCAGGCTCTCGCGGGCGATGGTGTTCGGGTCGGGCGAGAAGTCGATCGGCTCCACCGAGACCCATCCGTCATAGGCGACCTCCCGCAGCGCGGCCCCGATCGAGGCGAAGTCCGTCTTGCCGAACCCCGGCGCCATGGTGCTCGCATCGTTCGCATGGAAGTGTTCCATGCGGTCGGCGTGGCGGCGGATGATGTCGGGGATCGGTTCGTCGTCGTCGCTCATGCCCTTCACGTCGAGCATCATGCGGAAGCCCGGATGGTCGACGGCGTCCACGAGTCGCCGCGCCTCGGCGGCGGTGTTGATGAAGTTCGTCTCGACCGGGCCGAGGGCCTCGATGCACAGGCAGACGCCGCATTCGACCGCGCGGGGGGCCAGTTCTCCGAAGACGCGGACGGCGTTGTCCCACACCTCGCGGTAGGTCTGGCCCGGCAGGACGTTGCGCTGGCGGGGCGATCCGAACACGAGCGTGCGTCCCCCGATGTCGCCGCAGAATGCGATCAGGGCATCCAGATACCGGACCGTCCGGCCCCGCACGGCGCGGTCGTGGCTGTTCAGGTGCAGGCCCTTGGGGCTGGCCAGGAGCCAGTGCAGGCCCACGATCTCCACGCCCGCGTCTGCGGCCGCCCGCCGCAGTTCCTCTCGCCGTCCGGCGTCGACGTCTTCGATGGAATCGGCCACGGTGAACGGCGCGATCTCCACCCCTTCATAGCCCACGTCGGCTGCGAACCGGCAGACCTCGGCGAAGGACAGGTCCTTGAACATCTCGTTGCAGATGGCGAACTTCACGTCGTCCTCCCGGCGGGCTCTACTCCTGGGGGGTTCTTGCGTTGTCGGCCCCGGCGGCCAGCTCCTCTTCCAGCATTCGCAGGAACGGTCCGAACAGCAGGCGGTTGTGCTCGTTCAACTCCGACAGGCGTTCATGCAGTTCCCTGACCTTCTGCAGCCTCTCGTACTCCGTCTTCGGGAAGTGCAGGAAGTCGATCTGGCGCAGTTCGGCGCCCTCGGGCAGGTCCACCCGTTCCTGGTGGAGGGAGACCATGGGCAGCAGGCCGATGCGGCAGAGCTGGCGGGCGAGCATCTCGTCGGCGTTCAGCACGACCACCGTCCGGCCCTGGCCCCGGACGCGGGCCGTGGCCGCCTCGGCGATGACGCCCAGGAACGTGCTGTCCATGCCCTTGCAGCAGGCCAGGTCGAACGTTACGGAGTTGCACCCGGCCCGAAACATGGCGCCGATGAAGTCGGGAATGCCCAGGCTGTTCGCCTGCGTGGCGAATCCGAGTGGTTTCAGGTAGACGGTGCGTTCGATCACCGCAACCTCGATGTGGTCTTTCTCGGCCAACCTCGTCTCTCCCTCAGCGTCGGTTCGGGGCGGCGCACCGGCCGCCCGGCGGAGCGGTCTCGGGCCGGGCCCGTCCGCAGCAGTGTTTGAACTTCAGGCCGCTGCCGCAGGGGCAGAGGGCGTTGCGGCCGGGCGCACGTCCGTGCGGGCGTGCCGGCGGGCGCGTGGCGGCCGCGCGCGGAGGCGGCGGCGCAGCGACCTCCTGTGCGATCCGGTTCAGAAACGCGTGCAGGTGCGGCCCCGGCGGACCGTCCTTGAGACGGCGGAACTCGGCGAACACGTGCGCGAAGAGCCGCCGGTTTGCTTCGCACAGGTAGGGTCTGTCCGTGTCGGAGAGCCCGAGCTTCCGGCGGTGCCGGTAGCAGCCGGCATGGCAGACGGCCAGCCATTCGCACTCGGTGCAGGCCGGCGGCACCGACTCGGCGCCCCGCACGAAGTCCCGGAACGGCCGGCCCTGCAGCATCCTCTCCAGCGTCTGCGTCCGCACGTTGCCCATCCGGAAGCGGGGCTCGACGAAGAAGTCGCACGGGTAGACGTCCCCGTTCCACTCGATGGTCAGCAGGTTCGAGCAGTCGGGACGGTACTCGCAGCACTCCGGAGGCAGCCCGAAGAACTGGTGCAGCCAGTTGTCGATCCGCCGCACGTAGTAGGACGAATCGTCGTTGGCCACCCAGGCATCGAAGATCCTGAGCATGAACTCGGCGTATTCGGCCGCGGTGATCGACTGCTCGGAGGTCGCCCCGGGGGCCCCTGCCGGCTCGGTGCAGGGAATGAACTGGCTGTAGTGCAGGTCGTGCGCGCGCAGGAACTCGAAGACCCGCTCGGGTGCGTGCACGTTGGCCCGGCTGATGACGACCAGCACGTTGAACTCGACGCCGTGCGTCCGCAGGCGCTCGAGCGCGCCCATGGCGGTCCTGTACCCGGGGCGGCCGTCCGCGAAGCGGCGCTGGGCGTTCAGGTCCTCGGGGCCGTCGATGCTCAGACCGACCAGGAAGCGGTTCTCCGCCAGGAAGCGACACCATTCGTCGTCGAGGACGACGCCGTTGGTCTGGAGGCTGTTGCCGAAGCAGTCGCCCGGGCGTGCGTGGTCGGCCTGGATCCGGACGGCCCGGCGGAAGAAATCCAGCCCCATCAGTGTGGGCTCGCCGCCCTGCCAGCCGACCTTCACCTCGCACGGGTCCAGGGCCAGGTACTGCTCGCAGACCGCCTCGAACACCTCCGGGGCCATGCGATGCCCCTGCGCGGCCGGGTAGAGGGCGCCCACGTGACGGTAATAGCAGTAGCCGCACGCCATGTTGCAGTCGGCGCTGACGGGCTTGATCAACATGCCGAGGTTCGGCTTCTTCATCTGTGCTCCGGCGGCCGTCGTCGGACGGGGAACCGCCGGCCATTATAGCAGCCCCGAGGGGATGCGTCACCGGAAGCCCCCGGCGCGCTGCTCCAGCCAGCCCCCGGGGCTGGCCAGCGCGATGCCGGTGCGGACAATCAGGGCGCCCAGGGCCAGGCAGCCGCCGATCCGGGCGCCCGACCAGGTGCCCGGCGGGTGCCCGTGTGCAAGGAGACCCAGGGCCACGAGGGCCGCCAGGGCTCCCACGAACCAGACGGCGTAGACGGCGCTGCGCGCGAAGAGCACTCGATGGCGCGCCACCGCGTGCAGCAGCAGCGAGAGCCCGGCCGCCGCGGCCAGCAGAAGGGCGACGATCCCGGCGTTGCCCCGCTCGCTCAGAGCCAGCTCGAGCCTGGCCACCTGCAGGGCGCCCAGGCCGCCCACATCCGATGCGATTCGGCCCAGTCCGGAGGCGATACCCGCAGACGCGGCCCGTCCTTCCAGCATGCCGTGCAGCACGGCCAGCCCGCCGGCCAAGGTCAGGAGCAGCCCCAGGGTGCCCAATGCCTGCCCGGCCGCCCGGCTGACCGCGGCGGCGGGCGATTGGTCCGGTTCGTCCAGGCCGCCCTCGCGCCGCACCGCCCGCCAGCGGACCAGCAGGGCCAGGGCGGCCAGGCCGAGGATCAGGGCGAGGGCGCCCGCCACGCCGAGGGCGGCGATGCGACCCGGCATCGCGGGGCGCGGCAGCGCCCGGGCCTGGCGCACCAGGTCGGCCCCCAAGGGGGTCAGAAGGCCCAGCCACAGCACGGCCACCAGGGGATAGACGGCCGGCCGGCCGTTCCGCGCCTCCTCGTGGACCATCAGCAGCGCGTAGGCGGCTGCGCCGACAGCGATCGCGAAGCGCCCCTGGGTGCCCGCCCTGCGCCCGATCCGCCATGCCAGGCCGGCGGCGCCCTGCGCCCAACCGCGCGCCAGCCGGGTCCACTCGAACAGGATGCCCTCGGCCTGCGGATGCAGGTCGATCAGCACGGCGAGCGTCAGACCCACGGCCGACAGGACCACGCCCGCGATGACCAGGAACCGCAGATGGGCGCTGGCCCAGCCGGGGCGGTGCGGCCATGCCGGGCCGGCCGCACGTGCGCCCGCCCGGGCCGAACGCAGTGCGGACGGCGCGGCCTGCCAGAACCGGGCGACCATGGCGCTCAGAAGCAGCATGGCGGCCAGGCGGGCCGGGAAGCGGGAGGCGAGGACGCGACCGGCCGTGGTCGCCCATTCCGCTGCCGGCGGGGCGGTGAACAGGCCGCCCGCGCAGGTCAGGGCGAACGCCGTGGCCGCCGTCAGCGCCGCACACCAGGCCGCCGCGACCGCCCGGAGCGCCCAGCGCACGCCGCTGCGGGCCAGGACGTGCACGAGCACCGCGCCCGCAGCGGCGACTCCCGCCAGAAGCCGCACAGCGGGTACGGACAGGGCCGCGTCGGCCGCGCGGCCGACGGCCGTCCAGGCGCCCGGCGCGCTGCCCAGCGTCGCGAGGTCATTCAGGAAGGAGGCGCCGACGGCCAGAACCGTGCGTACGCCGGCAACCGCCTCCGGACGGCCCAGCCACAGCGCCAGGGCGGCTGCAAGCCACAGCCCGGCCAGGAGGCCGCCGGCCGTGGTCAGTAGCGCGACGTCGTCCTGAAGGGCGCGCGCGGGATGCACGGCGCGGCTCTGCCGCCGCGCCACGAGCGCGCCGAAGAACGCATGGGCGAACCCGACCACGACGATGCACCAGAGAAGGGCGGCGGCCAGGTCCCATGCCTCCGTCCGGCCCACGTTCATGCCGGCGCCCAGGTCGAAGAGCCGGCGCAGGCTGCAGGCGGCGGCCATGGCGGCGCCCGCGATCGGCAGCAGCGCCCACCGGCCCGTCCAGGAGCCGTACCGCGTGGCCAGCCGGGCGACGGCCAGGGCCGCGGCCACGCCGCCGGCGATCAGCAGGGAATCGAGGCCCGCCGTCCATCCGTGGCTGTGCAGGCCGAGGGCCAGAAGGACCAGGCCCACGGCGGCCACCAGTTGCCAGGCGAATGCCGTCGACTGAAGGGCATCCGCTCCGGCGGGCCCGCGGCGCCTCCAGGCGGACGTCAGGCCGGCCGTCAGCAGGACGCCGTAGGCCGGCGCGCACCAGGCGGCGGCCGCCGCCCAGAGACTCACCGACGCGCGCTGCACGCCTTCGTTGCGGATCATCAGAAACGTCGTGAACGCGACCGCAGCCAGCAGGATGAGCAGCCAGGCCACGCTCAGGGGCGTCCTCCAGCGGCTCCGGCGGACACCGAGCAGCCGCCGCGAGGTGGCCAGGCCGGCGCCGACGACGGCGCAGGCCGCCAGCGCCACCGCGTAGTCGGCCTTCGTCCAGAGCGCCAGGGATTCGCGCGCGGCGGCCGGTGCCGTGGTCTGCCCCATGCGCAGAACCGCCAGGGGGACAAAGGCCGCCGCGGCCGCCGCGGCCGTCCGATACGCCCAGCCGCGGTCCCGCAGGAACTCCACGAACACGACGCAGCCCCCCAGCCCGAGCAGGCCGAAGGCCAGCGCTTCCGGGAGCATCGACGCCGGAGGCGCGCCGTGGATGAACTCGTCGATCGCATGGAGCAGGGTGCCCAGGACGGTCAGCGCGGCAACGGCGAGGCCCGCGACCCCCGCGAAGCGACGGCACAGTCGGGCGGCAGGCACGCCGGCGGCGGCCAGGCCGCAGAGGACCAGCAGCACCACGGCCGCGTCGAAGGCCAGCAGGGGGCCGCGCCAGTCCACGCGCAGCACGCCCTGGAGGGCGGTGGCCGTCAGCGCGGCCAGCGCGAGCGCCAGCGCGGGCATGCCGGACCAGAGAAGGAGGGCGTGCGCCAGTGGGGCGCTCCGGCAGACGGCCGGCGGGCGCTGCGGGGGCAGGGTCTGAGCGACGGTGTCGCGGCCGGACAGGGGGGTGTCTTCCTCGCCCGGGGTGCCCTCCAACTGCAGAGGCAGGCCCTGCCAGGCGTCGGAGCCGTCCGCCTGGGACTCGGCGTGCGCATGGCTCTGCGGTTCGTCAGGCATCGGCGGATGCTCCTGCAGCGAAGCGGCCCCCGGGGCGCGCGCCGTCAGTCCGTGCCGTCGGCCCGGTGGCGCAGCAGCCGGATCTTGTCCCGGAGCCGGGCGGCCATCTCGTAGTTCTCCCGGCTGATGGCGATCTCCTGTTCGACGCGAAGGCTGTGGAGCAGTTCTTCGTCGTTGAGGGGCACGTTGTGCTTCTCCCGGAGGCTCCGCCTCAGGTCGACCAGTATCTGGCGCTCGGTGCTCTCTCCCAGTTTGTCGTGCATGTCATACTCGGCGTAGAACGCCTCGATGTCCCGCACGCCTCGGCTCAGGGCGTCCAGCGCCAGGCGGACGTCGCCCTCCTGGAGGTGGAGGAGCATCTCCGAGCGGGAGCGCTCCAGGAGCAGATTCGGCCGGTATCGGTCGTAGTTGGACACCGCGCTGGCGTCCCGGCACTCGTTGCGTACGAGCCTGAGGATGCGCAGGTTGTGGACGGCGTCGGCGAGCGAGCGCCGGTAATCGCCCAGCAGGAACAGGGCGCGTCCCCGGCGGTAGTAGTCGAACATCTCCTCGGCCAGTTCCTCGACCAGTCTGCGGCCGAGGGCGGAGTCGGCGGAGGGGAACCGCCGGTGCGACACCAGATGGCTGCAGTAGTCGAGCATGGACGGGAAGCTATGGGCCGGCCGGCCGTCGGGCCGCCCCTCGGTCTCCCACTGAATCAGTCCGCAGCGGATTCGGAGCTGGACCTTGATCGTGCCGTCGACCCCGGGCACCTTGCGCACGTTGTTGGCGTCTTCGGAGTCGTACGGCCAGTCGCCGATCACCATGGACAGGTCCATCGGGTGCTCCGTGGGCACCCCGCCCGTCCCGGCCCTCAGGGGGTCGCCGGGTCTTCAGGGGCGGGCCGGTTCTGCTCGGTTCCCTGCGCGGCCCGTACGTAGCGCATGCGCAGGTCGGTCAGGATGGTCTGCACGTAGGCGCCTTCCTCGGGGGTCAGGTTGCCCTCCATCTTCTGCTTGAGCATCGCAATGGTGTCCACCATGTAGGCGGCCTCGTCGATGTCCTCCTCCTTCTGCCCGGTCGCGGGATTCTCCATCTCGCCCAGCAGCACGAGCGTCTGGCCGTAGAGCCCGGCCATGAAGAGCTGGATGCTGGGTTCGGGCAGGTGCGGGTGCGGCCGCGTACCGCCGGTGCCGGCGGAATCCTGTGTGCGTGCCCGGGCCTTGTCCTCGGCGACGGCCTTCTTCCAGTCCTCGTCCACCTTCACCTTCGGTCGGTCGTTCTTCTCTTGTTCCTGCATGGCCGTGCGCGCCTCGACGCTCAGGTTCTGCGGGACAGGCTTCCCGGACTCCTCCTTCAATAGCAGAGCGCTTTCGAATGGAGATTTCAAGCGAGTGAGCGGCGGGCCGCGGCCGGTGCGCGTTGGTTTTGACACGGAGCCGCACTTCCCATTGACAAGGTGAGGGGCAACGTCTAAAATTACGAGGAGACTTGCTGAAGAGGCATCCCGCTCCGTGCGGGTGCACACGGCCGCAATCCTCCCCCTGTCGCCGTTCATCTTCTTCCCAGGGGCAATAGCAGAAGACGAAGCTGTCGCCAATGCCTGAGAAGGCCCTCAAGTCCGTCGCGGCCAGGTATCACCTGACCGCCGAGCAAGCCAACGAGATACTGCGCCTGCTGGACGCGGGCTTCAGCATCCCGTACGTCATGCGGTACCACAAGGAGCTGGCCGGTTCGCTGGAGGCCGACGGCTTTCACGAACTGATGGAAGAGCGCCGCCGACTCGAGAAGCTGGACTCGCGCCGGCGAAAGGTGCTCAAGAAGCTCCAGGAGCGGGAGATCCTCACCGACGAGCTGGAGGAGAAGATATCCCGCGCCGCCGACATGCGGGAGCTGATCGACCACTACGTGCCCTACCGGCCGCGCAAGCGCTCGCACTCGCGCCAGGCCCTCGCCCAGGGGCTGCAGGACATCGCCGCGAAGGTCCTCTCGCAGGAGGAGTTCGTTGCGGACATGAAGGCGGCCGCCGAGCCCTATGTCGATGCCGAGAAGGGGCTCGCCGATGAGGCCGCCGTTCTGGAGGGCGTCTTCCACATCGTCAGCGACTGGGTGGCCGAGGAGCGCAGCCACCGCAACCGCCAGCGCGAGGTCTTCCGGCAGGAGGCCGAGATCGTCGTGCGGCGCGTGTCGCGCTCTCTGCCCGGCCGCATGGCGCGCGAGTTCAAGCAGTACTTCGACTACCGCCAGAAGGTCGCCCGGCTGCACCCGTACCACATGTTGTCGATCCTGCGCGGCAAGCGCATGAAGGCGCTGCAGTACCGCTTCGAGCCGCCGCTGGAGCCCATGATCCGGGCGGCCGCCGAGCTGTACTTCCCCGGCGGCGTTGCGCAGTGGGAGCAGATCCGCGCCGAGATGGGCGCGAACCTCCCCGGCCCCGACGGCCGGGCCCTGCAGGGGCTGAACGGCCCCGAGTTCCTGGCGGCCTGCATCAACTACAGCCTCGGCAACATCCTGACGGACATCGCCGCCCGCGAGCTGGACAAGGACCTCTGCAAGCAGGCCGAGGAACTGGCCCTCGACGTCATCCGGCGCAACGTCACGAACCTGCTGATGGCCAAGCCCGTGCGGTGCCGGATGATCGGCATCCACCCCGGCTACCGGAGCGGGTGCAACCTGGCCGTCGTGGACGAGGCGGGCGAGTTGCTGGAGACGACGACCGTCTACCCCCATCCGCCCCAGAACCAGCCCGAAGAGGCCAAGCGCGTCCTTGTGCAACTGGTCGAGACGCACCGGGTCGAGATGGTGGCCATCGGCGACGGAACGGGTGCGCAGGAGACCGAGGCGCTGGTCGCGGAACTGATCGCCGGCCCGCTGCCCGACCTGCGCTACACGGTCGTCTCGGAAGTCGGGGTGGAGGCCTACGCGCGCAGCCGTTCGGCCAAGAACGAACTGGCCGAAGTCGCCCCGGACGAACGCTACGCCGTCGCCCTGTGCCGGCGCCTGCAGGATCCCCTCTCGGAACTGGTCAAGGTCAACCCGCGCGAACTCTGCCCGGCGCCCTACGCCGAGGATGTGAACGGCGGCGCCCTGAAGAAGCTGCTGGACCGCGTCCTGGAGGAGTGCGTCTGCCGCGTGGGCGTGGAGGTCAACACCGCCCACTTCAGTCTGCTGCGCTATGTCAGCGGTCTGGGGCCGGAGAAGGCCCTGGAGGTCGTCGAGTACCGCGACCGCTACGGCGCGCTGAAGAACCGCCGGCAACTGCGCGAGGTGCCCAAGATCGACCAGGCCGCCTATGACCAGGCCGCGGGGTTCCTGCGCGTTCAGGATTCGGACTGCCCTCTGGACCGCACGCGCATCCACACGCGGTTCTACCCGGTGGCCGAGGAGATATGCCGGCAATTGGAGATCGCCGTGGCCGACCTGGGCGATCCGGACGTGCGCGCGAAGGTCAAGGAGCGGGCCTCGGAGATCAAACTCGCCGACCTGGAGAAGCAGTTCGGCGTGCACTACCTGCTTCTGAAGGACATCATCACGGAACTGGCCGAGCCCTGGCCCGACCCGCGGGCGGACGGGCAGGGGCCCCTGCTGCGCCGCCGCCGGCCCACGCTGGAGGACCTGGAGGCCGACGAGTGGGTCAGCGGCACCGTGCGCAACATCGTCGACTTCGGCGTGTTCGTCGACATCGGCGTGGGCGAGGACGGGCTTGTGCACATCAGCGAGCTGTCCGACTCCTACGTCCAGAGCCCGTATGACGTCGTCTCCGTCGGCGACGTCGTGCAGGTTCGCGTGGTGCGCGTGGAACTCGACAAGAAGCGGATCGCGCTCTCCATGCGGTCCGAGAGCGCGCGCCGCGAGCGGCCCCGTCGCGAGCCTCGCCAGCGGCGCGAACGGGAGTCCGATCGCTCCGAACCCCGGCCGGTTCGCGAGGTGCCCGTCGGGCCTCTGGCCGGCGGCATCCGCACCCCGCGAAGCACTCTGGGCGTCCACAGCCGACGCGTCGAGAAGGCGTCGCTGAACGACGGCCCGGGCAAGGGCCAGGCGGCGGTCGCCAGGAAGCCGGTTCCGTCGGACGAGCAGCCGCCCGCCCCCAGGCCCGCGGCCCCGGGCGAACAGGAGCAGAAGGTCGCCGGGGAGCCCGCCCCCGACGTTCAGAGCCTGCTCGGCCGCCTGGGCCTCGGCTCCATCGAGCGGCGCGGGAAGCAGAGCGACTGAGACCGGGCCGCGCCCGCCCTTTGCCCCCCCTCCGGGGCCGTGCTATAGTACCTGCAACAAGTCCGGGAACTCCGTGTACCCTGCCCGGGAGACGCTATGGCACGCGCCGTTCTCCTTGCGTTCTTCGTGTTGGCGTTCGTCAGCGGGCCGGCCGCCGGTCAGGTGCTGGACGTGCATGACCGGACGTACGTCGTCGTCGGCCGTTGTGACCATCCCACCTACAGCGCGCGGCTTGCGCTCGGCCCCTTGCCGGGCCGGGAGTCGGTGGACGGGCTCTCAGTGCTGTTCGGAGCCGACGAGGCCGGGCGCGGCTATCGGTTCGAGGCCGACCGCACCGGGTGGGCGCTGCACTGCCTGACGGCCGCCGGGCCGCGCGAACTGGCCGCCGGCTCGCGCTCGCCCCTTCCGCAGGCAGGGCCCCTCACGCTGCTCATCAAGCGCCGTGCCTGGCTGGTCACCGTGGCCGCCGACGGCCATGTGCTGGCGGAAGTGGCGGACGCCGACCGCCTCGCCGGCGACATCCTCGCCGTCGACCCCGCCCTGTGTGCGCCCGCCGGGGAGCCGGTGCTCCAGGCCGTCGCCGCTCTGCGGTTTGCGGACACGTTCATGCGCCCCCAGGACGAGATGAGCCTGGGGCAGTGGACGGCCCAGTGCGGCCTCTGGCAGTTGCACTCGGTTCGCGACGATCCCGAGAGCACCCGGGCCGCAGGAGAAGGCAAGGAACCCCAGAACGAGCGGAGCGCCAATCCGTTCTGCATCAGCGGCAGCGCCGACGGTGTGGGAGTCCTGACCACGGGGTACTGGTTCTGGGACGACTTCGACCTGACCGCCGCGCTGCGGAACGAAGGCGCGGACGCCGCCGGCCTGGCCTTCGACGTGCGCGGTCCGGACGACATGTTCGTGCTCCGGTGGGACGGCGTGCGCGAGACCACGGGGCCGACGCCGATCCGGCTGCTGCGCGTGAAGGGAGGCGAGACCCGCGAGCTGGCTTGCGCGTGGGTCAACGGCCGGCGGGAGCAGTGGTACCGCCTGGCCGTGCGCACCTGCGGCCGTCGCATCCGTGCGTACCTGGACGACGCCCCCATCCTGGACCTCCGGTCCGACGAGTGCATTGGCGGCCTCATCGGGCTCTACGTGCAGGGCGGAGACGCGGACAACGCGGCCGTCTTCGACGACGTGCACGTGCGCAGCGTGACCGCCTACGACTTTGATGACCCGGTGTGGCTGGAGCGGCACACGACCTCGCGAGAAGGCCGGTGGGACGTGCGCGAGGCGGCCCGACCGGCGCGGCCGGCCAACTGGGCAGCCGTCCTGCGCGACCGCGACGGGCGGATGACCATGGGGCACGCCGGATGGCCCGACGCCCGGGTGAGCGCCTCGGTCTCCATGCCCGCCCCGGGGCAGACCATCGGCTTCGACCTCGGCCTGAACGATGCCGGCGTCGCAGCCGTCCGGATCGCGCTCTCGTGCGACGCGGACGGGCCGCACCTGACCGTCTTCACGATGGACGGCACCCCGCCGGTGTCGGCGGCGGCCTGTCGAGACCTGCCCGTGACCGACGGCGGCACGCTGGCCCTCGCCGCCGACCTGACCCGGCCCGGCGAACTGAACGTGTATGTCGAGGGCCGGCTCTGCCTGCACGTGCCCCGGGAGACCCCGGGAGCCGGCGGCGTCAGGGTATTCGCCGAGGGCTTCCCCGAGGCGACCTTCCGGGACCTCCGGGTCGCGTTCGAGCGCGAGGAGGACCAGGAGCGCCTGCCGCAGGCCGAGATATTCCGCGACGACCCCTTCATGAAGCACTGGTCGAGCCCGGAGGGGGCGTGGTGGCCCGTCGAGGGGCGCGGCGACGCCTGGTGGCACGTGGGCGACTTCTACGGGCGTTCGGAGATCGAACTGCCCATGGGTGGGCGGGCGTCCGTGATCCACTGCGCGACGGAGATCGCCCAGGCGTCCGGCTACTGCCTGGCCCAGAAGCGGGCCGAGGGCGGCCGCGTCCGGCTCACGCTGCTGCGGCTCGGCGACGGGGTGGCGGCCGTCACGCTGGAGCCGGCCCAGGTCGAGGCCGGGCGGCTCGTCGTCTGCCGGGAGGCTCCGTATCTGTGGGTGACCGTTGGGGGACGCGAGGTGCTGACGTTCCGTGACCCCGACCCGCTCCCGGGGCGCAAGGTGGCGCTGACCGGCGTGTCCAAAGACCAGCTTGCCGGCCTGAACCTGAGACGCTTCCAGGTCAAGGACTACTACTTCGAGGAGGCGCCGGCCGACTGGATCCGCGTCGGCGACTGGCGCATCACCACCCGGTTCACGTGCGATCCGCGCTGGTCGTTCATGACGGCACTGGCCACACAGAACGCGGCCCTGCACAACAAGTACGTCTACAGCGGCGACGTGACCATCGAGGCCCACATGGGGCCTCGCATGGCGACGCGGCAGATGGGCAGCCGCTACTGGCGCGTGGGCGACTACAACCTGGCCCTCTGCGCCGAGCCCGGGCGCCTGGACAGCGGCTACAACTTCATCGTGGCCGGCTGGGACCCCGCCTGGAGCGACAGCGTGACCTACATGCTCAAGGGCTCCGAATGCCTGGCCCGGACGACCGAACGCCTTCTGCCGAACGTGCGCCGGGAGGATACGCAGCAGCGCGTGCTGCCCGTGCCGTGGATCAGCAGCGGCCGTCCCATCCACGGGGCGTGGTACTACATCAAGGCGCGCAAGCAGGGCGGGGAACTGGCCTCGTACGTCGACAACCATCCCGCCTGCACGTTTGTCGACCCGGAGCCGATCGACCGCTTCGCGCCGGCCGTGTGGACCTACGATGCCACGATCGTCGTCGCGCGCGTGAAGATATCCTATGAAACCCGCGAAGTGCCCGGCCGGCTGGTGCCCGCCCCCGAGGAGATGCGCGTGCCGGAGACCGGGCCCCGTGTGCCGGCGCCGCTGATCGTCTCCCGGACGCACCCCGGCTTCTTCGACGATTTCGAGGGCGGCCCCCGCGGTTGGCACACCTACGAGGGGCAGCAGAGCGCCGTGCCGGAGATCGTCGACGATGTTGGCTCCCCGGGCCGGCGGTTCCTGCGTGTGACCAACACGGGCGGCGGCGGCCTGTTCGAGGCCATCGCTCCCCTCGGCGATGCCCGTATCCGTCCCGCCGACGTGCACACGGTGAGCTTCCGCTACCGGATTCCCCCCGAGGTCCGCGTGAACCTCTACTTCAAGCAGGGGGACCAGTACTACTACGTCCACATGACCGGCCCGGACGAGGAGAGCGCCTTCTACCGGCGGCTCGGCCGGATCGCCGTCGAGGCGGACGATCGGTGGCACGAGGCCCGGTTCCCTCTGGGCAGCGCCTATCGGGGCGCCGACGGCCCGGCGGACGGAAGGCTCGAGAACGCCGTCTTCGGGAATCTGCATCGCGGGCTGCTGCAGGCCGGCATCGGGGGCAACGGCCCCGGCCTCGCCTACGGCATCGATGACTTCCGGGTCACCTCCAAAGGTCCGGCCGACTTCGGGGCCGAGTGTCGCTCCGCCGACGTGCCCGAAGGGGCCGTCGTCGGCACGATCGACCGGCACCCGCTCACGATACCGGGTGCGGAGGGTCCGCTCCGCCGCGATTCGCTCGACGGCGGGGAGTGGTTCTGCCACGCACGGGTGCGGCGGGCGGACGGCACGGTGAGCGGGGTCGCCCACCTGCCGTTCTTCGTCGCCGCCGAGCCCCTGGCCCTTGCCGCCGCCGAACCGGCCGAAGGGGCCGCCTGGGGGCTCGGGCCCATCGCCCTCCGGATGAACTCGCACGCCGCCCCGTTCCTCGACCCGACGACGCTGAGCCTCGAGGTCGACGGGCAGGCGATCGAGCTTCGGGACGGCCTGTTCGAGGTCGACTGGCCCGCGGCCCGGCTGCGGATCGACCTGGCCGGGACGGGGCTCGTCTTCGAAGACGGGCAGGAGGTGGCGCTGGCGGTCACGTACAAGGACACCGCCGGCCGGAGCGGGTCCTTCGCGACGTCCCTGACGGCCTCTCGGGACGCCGACGTGAACCCGCCGACGCCGGTCGTGCTCGACGGCTACCTGCCGGGCGAGGACTTCGAGACCGGTCGCGTCGCCTGGGAGGGCAGCCGCGACACCGCCCTGCTGCTGGACGCGTCCACCGCCGCATCGGGCCGCCGCAGTCTGAAGGTGCAGAACCTGCGATGGGGGAGCGCGTTCACCGCCTTCGCCCGCCGGGGTCGGCTGAATGCCGGCGCTTACCCCCTGCTGGAGTTCGACTGCAGGGCGGCGCCGGGCGTGCAGTTCGATCTGACGATGCCGACCGTGCGCGGCAATGCAACCGTCGGCATCTCGGACGGTGCGAGGCACGGGACGTTCCTCGGCAACGTGAGCGGTTTCGAGGCCGACGACACCTGGCGCCGGTGCGAGTTCAACCTGCTGGAGGGGCTCAAGAAGCTGCCGTATGCGATGGGCGTCTTCGAACAGCGCTGGGTGGCCCTGGGCGACTTCGGCTACCGCGCCAACTCCCTGGGGGCGTCCTACAACATCGACAACTTCCGGTTCGTGCCCCTGGTGACCGGGTGCGGGGAGGTGACGCTGCGCTGGCACGCCCACGACGTCGGCGGCGTCGCCGGATACAGCTACAGGATGTCGGCCGCGCCGGACGACAGTCCGGACGACGAGATCGACACGGTCGAGGGCGGCGCCACCTTCACGGATCTGCCGGTCCCGGACGCGTATCTGCACGTGAAGGCCCGCGACCGGGCCGGCAACTGGGGGCCCGTCCGTTCATTCCGCTTCCGCGTCGACGGCACCCCGCCCGTCTTCGCGCGCACCAGCCCCGGGCCCGACGTCCGCTCGGCGTCCTCGCGGATCTCGGTTGCCGTGGAGGACAAGGGCTCGGCCGTCGACCCGGACACGCTGATCCTCAAGGTGAACGGGCGCTCCTATCGGCCGCACAGCCCGGGCGTCGACTACGACCTGCAGACCGGGCAGATGGTCTGGGACTGGGTGGTGGGCCGGCCGCAGGATGAGCGGCACATCCCGGACGGGACGACCATGCAACTGGAGGTGAGCGCTGCGGACTTCGCGGGCAATCCCATGGACACCCACCGGTGGCAGTGGGTCATGGATCACTCGCTGGACGGGGTCCCGCCCACGAGGCCCGCCCTGGCGAGCGCAACGGGGCTCTGGGTCCCCCAGGCCGACTTCGAGGAGGGGATCGGCCAGTGGCAGGTGAAGCCGGGGGGACGGGGCTTTGCCCTGAAGCGGGTCCAGCACGACGCAGCCATCGGCGGGCACTGCCTGGAGATCGCCGCCAGCCAGGACAATGCCGCGCTGAACCTCTCGGCGTGGCGCGGAGAGCATGATCTGACCGGTCACGCGCTCCTGTGTTTCGATCTGTGCATGGCGACGCCCGTGGCGGCGGACATGCACGTGCAGGTCAATGCCGCCTGGTACACGGTCACGATGACGGGCCCACGGCCGGCGTTTCAGGTGATCGGGTCCGTGCCCGGTTCGCTCGCGGACGGGCAGTGGCACCATGTCTGCGTGGACCTTCTGGAGATGGTCCGCAAGGTCGCCCCGGAGGCGTCGGCCTACCGGCTGACGGCCGTCGACTTCCGCGACGATATCCGCGGAGCCAACAACCGGAACGCCCGGATGCTCGTCGACAACCTGGCGTTCGCCGCCTATGGCGATCCGCAGGCGGAGTTCACCTGGCAGTCCGAGGACATCACGGGCGTGGAGGGCTACTCGGTCGTCGTGGACCGGCAGATGCACACCATCCCGCCGAGGGAGGTCACCGCCACGGAGGAGGCCGGGGGCTATCGGCTCGAGGAGCCCGGCACGCACTGGGTCCACGTCATCGCCCACGACGGCAACGGCAACTGGAGCCCTGCCGGTCACATGCCGTATCACGTGCGTGCACGCGCGGAGGCCGACGCGGCACCCGTCACGGAGCCTGCTGCGGAGGCGCCCTGAAAGGACGAGGCCCCGCGGCAGGCCACGGGGCCTCGGATACGCCGAACCGACTCAGTCCGCTCAATAGTCCGGCATGGGCGGAGCGGCCGGCTTCTTCTTCTCGGGGATCTCACTGACGATGGCGTCCGTCGTCAGCAGCACGGAGGCCACGCTGGCGCCGTTCTGCAAGGCCGTGCGCACGACCTTGGTGGGATCGATCACGCCGCGCTCGACCAGGTCGCAGTACTCGGCCTTGGAGGCGTCGTAGCCCCAGCTTTCCTTCTTGCCCTGCAGCACCTTGTCCAGGACGATCGCGCCGTCCAGGCCGGCGTTCTCGGCGATCTGCATGAGCGGCCGGCGCACGGCCCTTCGGATGATGTCGACGCCCACGGCCTCGTCGCCGGATGCCTCGACGTTGTCCAGGACCTTGGCGGCCCGCACGAGCGCGACGCCGCCGCCGGGCACGATGCCTTCCTCGACGGCCGCGCGGGTGGCGTGCACGGCGTCTTCGACGCGGTGCTGCTTCTCCTTCATCTCCACCTCGGTGGCCGCGCCGACGTTGATCTGGGCCACGCCGCCGGCCAGCTTGGCCAGGCGCTCTTCCAGCTTCTCACGGTCGTAGTCGCTGGTGGTGGTCTCGATCTCCTTCTTGACCTGGTTGATTCGGCCCTGCACGTCCTCGGTGGAGCCGGCGCCCTGGATGATGGTCGTGTTGTCATGCGTGATGACCACCTTCTTGGCGCGGCCGAGGTCGGCCAGGCCGACGGACTTCAGCTCCAGGCCCAGCTCCTCGCTGATGACCTGGCCGCCGACCAGCACGGCGATGTCCTGCATCATGGCCTTGCGGCGGTCGCCGAACCCGGGGGCCTTGACCGCACAGCAGGGCAGCAGCCCGCGCAGCTTGTTCAGCACCAGGGTGGCCAGCGCCTCGCTCTCGACGTCCTCGGCGACGATCAGCAGCGGACGGTGCGAGCTGACCACCTGCTCCAGCAGGGGCACGAGGTCCTGCACGCTGGTGATCTTCTCCTGGTGGACCAGGATCTGGCAGTCCTCCAGGACGCACTCCATGTTCTCGCGGTCCGTGACGAAATGCGGGCTCAGGTAGCCGCGGTCGAACTGCATCCCCTCGACGAGGTCGACCGTCGTCTCCAGGGTCTTGCCCTCTTCGACGGTGATGACGCCGTCCTTGCCGACCTTCTCCATGGCCTCGGCGATCTGGTTGCCGATCTCGGGGTCGTTGTTGGCGGCGATCGCCCCCACGAACGCGATCTCCTCCTTGCCCTTCACGGGGCGCGACATCTTCTTGAGGCGTTCGACCATCGCGGCCACGCCCCTGTCGACCCCGCGCCTCAGGGCCATCGCGTCGGCCCCGGCGGCGATGTTCTTCAGGGCCTCCTCGAAGACGGCCTCGGCCAGGATGGTGGCCGTCGTGGTGCCGTCGCCCGCGTCCTCGCTCGTCTTGGCCGCGGCCTGCTTGACCAGCTCGGCCCCGATGTTCTCCACGTTGTCGGGCAGTTCGACTTCCTTGGCGACGGCCACGCCGTCCTTGGTCACCGTCGGGGCGCCGAAGCTCTTCTCGATCACGACGTTGCGTCCGCGCGGACCCAGCGTGGTCTTCACGGCGCGCGCCAACTGCGTGACGCCGCGCCGCATGGCCTCGCGGGCCTCTGCGTCAAATGCGATCTTCTTGGCGGCCATCTTGCCGGTCCCTCCTCTATTCTACGATCGCCAGGATCTCGTCCTCGGACATCAGGATGTACTCATCGCCCTCCACGGTGACTTCCGTGCCGGCGAAGGACCCGAACAGCACCACGTCGCCCTTCTTGACCTGGCAGGCGACCTTCTCGCCCGAATCCAGCTGCTTGCCCTCGCCGACCGCAACCACCTTGCCCTTCTTCGGCTTCTCCTTGGCCGTGTCCGGCAGGACGATCCCGCCGGCCGTCTTCTCCTCGGCCTCCAGCCTCTTGATGAGAACCCGGTCTCCGAGGGGCCTGATCCTGGCCATTGCTCATACCTCCGTGTTGGACGTGTTGCGCTTCCCCGATGGGAACCCTGGAACTGCCCCCGTACACTGGGAGGGGCCGCCCCGAGATTCGCAAACCTCGTGCCGATGCACGGAGCGGCCCGACGGAAGCCGCCATTCTACCCGTTTTCCCCGGCAGATACAGGGACGATGGACCCGAGCGGCCCGCGACGCCCCAGGCGGCGGCCGAACCCGACTGCAGATTTGGCCGGAACCTGCCAGACTGGCAGGCAGCGAGGCTGTCCCTGCCGGCATCCGCCCCCAGCCGTTGCCGCCGCGCAGGCTTTGGAGTAGACTCCGGACATGTCGAATCCCGCCCTCTACTGCACCCGGTGCGGCCGCCGATACCGGATCGGAGCGGTGCCCGTTGGGGCGCAACTCCACTGCTCGGCCTGCGGGGCCCGGCTGGCCGGCGACGACGAGCGCCCGCCCCTGCGGGACGCCGACCCCTTCCGGCGCCGCACGATCGCCGGCGCCCGCCTCCGCAAGCGGCTGGCCGTCCGGCCCACGCATTCCGTCTACCGCGCCGACTACCGTCCGCTGCGGACGACCGCGCGCGTGGAGGTGTTCACCGCCGAGTTCGCCGCGCGCCATGCATCCTGCCTGGAGGACCACTTCCGGGCGGCCGCCGCCACGCGCGGGCTCCGCAGCACCCGCGTGGC
Source organism: Candidatus Brocadiaceae bacterium (assembly GCA_012728835.1). Taxonomy (NCBI): domain Bacteria; kingdom Pseudomonadati; phylum Planctomycetota; class Candidatus Brocadiia; order Candidatus Brocadiales; family Candidatus Brocadiaceae; species Candidatus Brocadiaceae bacterium. Next base: position 200,322 of record JAAYEJ010000012.1, read on the forward strand.
GAGCGTCCTGGACATCGGCCGGCGCTCGGACTGCTGGTTCATCATCCAGGAGTGGACGCCGTCGGACCTGCGCGCGCTGATCGACGAGAAGGCTCCCCTGTCGGTCAACCGCGTGATCGAGGTCCTGGAGGGCGTGCTGACCGGCCTGGCGGCCGTGGACCAGGCCGGCCTCGTCCACGGGAACGTGACCCCGGAGGGCATCCTGCTGGCGGTGGACGGCTCGCCCGTGCTCGATCACCTGTCGGCGCCGGCACGGCCCGAGGACCTGGACCGCCTGACGCTCGGCCCCGCCGGGCGGCCGTCGGGCCGCGTCTTCTACATGGCTCCCGAGACGGCCGGCGGCCGCCCGGGCGACGTGCGCTCGGACCTCTACTCGCTGGGGGCCGTGGCGTTCGAGATGCTCACCGGCCGGCCGCCGTACGCCGGCCGCACGGCCGCCGAGGTGGCCGCCGCACACCGGGCCGGCCCCGCGCCCGACGCGCTGGTCCTGCGCCCGGATGTCCCCGAGGCCGTCGCCGCGTTCGTGCACCGCTTGATGGCCCGCGACCCGGCCGAGCGTCCGGCGACGCCCGCACAGGCCCTCGAAGAACTCCGGAAGCTCGCCGTGGACCTCAGTCGACGGCGGCGGATCGTGCCCGTCGCGGGGGCCCTCACGCCGTCCGAACGCACGCGCAGCGCCGTGCGCTGGACGGTCGCCTGGACGCTGGTCACCCTGCTGCTGTTCGCACTGGCCATCGTGCCGGGCACGCTGATGTGCCGCCGGCGCGGGCGCGTCGCGCCCCGGCGGATGGCGCACGGGACGGGCCGGGTGCTCCTGACGGTCGGGCGCGGGGACACCGAACTGCCGCCCGGCGATGCGGAGGCCGTCCTGCAGCTCATGCGCCATGCGCTTGCGTATTTCCCGGCTCTCGAGGGCGTCGACCCGGGCGCTGTGCAGGAGGTGGCGGGTGACGGCCGCACGCCGGAGGACGCCGCCCGGGCGCTCGATGCGGAGTACGTCCTCACGGCGCACCCGGCCGCGGGGCTCGGCCGGCGGCGCTGGATGGTGGTGCTGCAACGCCCGGCAGGGGAGCCGTGGATGGCGTGGAGGGAGACGGCCGTCGAGGACGGCGCGCCGGACGGCTGGGCGTCCCTCGAACGGGCGGTCGGGGAGGTCCTGGCCGATGCGGCCGCACGGCGGAATCCCGATGCGCCCGCGCCGACGCCGGCCGTCACGGAAGCCGACGCCGAGGGTTGGCGTCGCCTCGGGGCGGCCCTCGAAGCCGAACGCGCCGGCCGGTGGGCGGACGCGGCGGACCATGCGGACGCGGCCGCGCGCCGGGCGGCACGGCCGGGCCCGTTCGCCCTGCTGGCGGCCTTCTACCGGGCCGCGGCGGCCGCCGGAGAGACGGGGCGGTTCGCGCCCCTCCCCGAACCGGCCCGCCACGACCTGCCGCCGCATCTGGCCGCACTGGCCGACGTCCTGGACGCGGTGGCCGGCGACGATGAAGCGGCGACCGAGCAGGCCTTCGCCGATTACCTGGCGGGGTTCCCCCGGTCGGCGCGCGGATACTGGCTGCTCGGGCTCTGGCGTCTGAAGGCCCAGGGGCGGGCCGAAGAGGCGCTCGTCGCGTTCCGGCACGCGCTCGCCCTGGACCCGGGCTACGCGCCCCCCGCGCAGGGGAGCGAGGAGGCGCTGCAGGCGGGCGGTCAGTAGTCGACGACGTCCTGCAGGCGCGAGATGCTCAGCACATCGGCACGCATCAGGTAGACCACCCTGCGATTGGCGCGCACGCCGTTCTTCTTCGCCTCGAGCACGTAGAACTCGTTGGTGCTCTGGGAGTCCTCGCAGGCGTGCACGTCGGCGTTGTGCAGCACGAGGCTGTCGCGCGCGACCCCGTGCAGAGTCCCCAGGTAGACGTAGCGCCCCTTGACGTCCACGACGACCTCCTCGCCGATCAGGGCCCCGAGCCCTGCATCCTCGGAATGCACCTCGTCCATGCGCCGCGCAAGCCTCCGCTGAAGTGTCGCCGACCATTTCAGCAGGGCGGGCCGTGCGTGTCAAGAACGCCGGCAACCACGAAGGCGACGACATCTACCGCAGAGGGCGCCGAGGGCGCAGAGAACGGCCTGCCAATCACGAACGGCACGTGGAGGGCGCAAGCCCTGGAGGGACCTGCTCCGTCAGGTCCGCTGTTCCTCCCCCGGAGGTGGCATGCTGAGGCGCCGCTCCGGGCGCCGAAGCACCTCGCCGTTCCCGCACCCACCCTTACCCGTTTTCCACCCAGGACGGCAGAAGAACGGCGGTCTCACGCAAAGACGCCAAGACGCCAAGAACGGACTACAGCTCGAACCGACATTGCCCCCAGTGGGCCCTGGAGGGGCGTGCTTCGTCACGCCCGCTTTTCCGCTGCCCCCCGCTGCTGTCATGCTGAGGCGCCTCGGCTGCGGGCGCCGAAGCATCTCGCCGTTCCCGCACCCGAACCGGCCCTTACCTGCTTCCACGCACGACGGCGAGGGAACATACGGTCTCACGCAAAGGCGCAAAGCACGGACTAAGGCTCGAATCGCTGCTGGATTGGGATGGGTCCCTGCGCGCGCAGTCTATGTAGCACAGCCGCCTGCCCTGCCGGGCAGGCCCTCGGCTGTGAAGGCGGGCCCGGATTTCCTGTCACACTTTGGGGCCAATGTACGACTTGTAACCAGCAAGGGGAAATGGCAAGGTAGTGGACCCGGGAGGGCGGGACGATGGCGGGCAACGCGAGACTGCTGAAGGCATCCTTGAGTGGCGATCACGACGCGTTCGCGCGGATCGTGCGGCGTTACCAGGCGCTCGTCTGCGCCATCACCTACAGCGCCACCGGCGACGTGGCCGCCAGCGAGGATCTGGCCCAGGAGACCTTCCTGTCCGCCTGGAAGGGGCTGGCCTCCCTGCGCGATCCGTCGCGGCTCCGCGCCTGGCTCTGCGGCATTGCCCGCAACCTGACGGCCGAGCATCTGCGCCGCCGCCAGCATGACGTCCAGGCCCGTGCGGCCTCCGTGGAGGACGTGCCGGCCGTCGAGTCCGCCTTGCCCACGCCGCTCGAGCAGGCCACGGCGAAGGAGCGAGAGCACATCGTCTGGGACGCCCTGCGGGCCATCCCGGAGACCTACCGCGTCCCGCTCGTCCTCTACTACCGCGAGGAGCAGTCAACCCGCCGCGTGGCGCGCGACCTCCAGATCTCCAGCGCAACGGTCCGGCAGCGCCTGGCGCGCGGCCGGCAAATGCTGCGCGGCAGGGTCGCGGCGCTGGTCGAGGACACGCTCTCGACGACGGCCCCCGGCGGCACGTTCGCGGCGGCGGTGCTGGCGGGCCTGGGCGCGACGGCAGCCGAGAAGGCGGCGGGTGCCAGCTACACGATCCTCGGCCTGAGCCTGGCGAAGGCGGCCGCCGTTGGCCTTGTCGTCGCTGGCGCGGTTCTGGGCGCTGCGGCTGCCCTGCCCGCGGAGGCTCCTGGACCGGTGACCGAGCAGATCGAATCGGCTGTGCCCGCGGAGGATTCCGAAGCCCTGGACCGGCCGGCCCCGCTGTCGCCCGAGCAGATGGGACAGGAGTTCCTGAAGCAACAGGCTGGCGTCGACGAGGCCACTTCGTTCCTGCTCGAGTGGGAAGAGAGCGTCATGCGCGGAGATGGCGCTCGGCTGAGTGCCTTCTCTGTTGCCTGGCAAGGGCGGCGCATCTACTGGCGGCTTCATTGGCCGCAGGACGGTTCCGGCATAACATGGGTCGGCGGCCCGGATCAGACCGTTGGGCTGACGCTGCGGGCTGGCCAAGTGCCCAGCGCGAGTCTGCAGGCATTCGCCAGCGTGAGCCTCATGATAGGACCAGGGCTGGCCCGGTCGTTCTTCCCCGTTGCGCAGCATTGGTGGGACAATGCCTCGTACCACGCGTTTCTGGAGGCGAAATGCAGGCAGCATCCGGAGAGGTTTCGCCGAGCTGCCGAAGCACTGTCCGGGAAGGCGCTGTCCGCTGATGAAGCACTGGATGTCGCGCGTGAACTCTACAACACACTATTTGGCGAACACGAGTTCTGCGCCGTTCCGCCCGACATACACCGGTCGCCGCCCGGACGGCTCGCAGTGGCAGCCCGCTGCGGCCACCACGGCTGGTTCTCCATCCTGGAATTCGACTCTGAGTCTCGCCGGCTGATGCGGTTGATCACGTACGTCGATCGACGGGGAATGCCCAGGGAAGTGGCGGAGCGGGTACACGATCAGGGAGGCGCCTCGCAGGAGGAAACATGGCGCGCCCAACGGGAGCACGCCGTGGAATCGCGCCGACTCGACTACAGTGAACACAAGGAACTCCCGCTCGGACTCATCGTGCCCATGCGCGCCGACGTCTACGACACCGACGAAGACGGGACGAGCGAGCGCCACTCCGTTCTCCGTATCACCCGCATCGAGGTGAATCCTGAACTGCCCGAGTCGGTGTTTGACCTGCAGATCCCGGAGGGGGCGCAGGTCGCGGACTTCACCTTCGACCCGATGGGCATCAAGGCGGTGAACTACGAATGGTCTGCCGAGATGGGGCAGCCCGAGCCGAGGCAGCTACTTTCTGCGGACGAAGCGCTACACATGGAGTTCGAGCGAAGGCGCCGGACGGCTGAACGGATGGGGAGCACCGCGCCTGCGCTCAGCGGCGTGACCTGGATCAGCGAAGAACAGGTCAATCTGGAGGATCTGCGCGGCAGCCACGTGCTGCTGGTGTTCATGTCGGCCAGCTTTCCTCCTTGTGAGCTTCAGGCAGAGACCCTCGGCGAGTGGGCCGAAATGCTGCCGGAGTTGGGCGTCCGTCTGGTCGGCGTATTCACCGCCTGGGACGCACCTGATGATGTCCGTTCCTTCGCACGGGCCCACGGCCTGGAATTCCCCATATGCATCTGCACGCCCGACGGCCCCGGCCCTGGGGGCGTCTTCGAAGCATACGGGGTCACCGCGCCGTTGGGCGGCTGCCTGGTGGGTCCGGATGGCAACCTGATTGACCAAGACCAAGCCTCGGCGGGCGACCTCCTTGCATACCTGGCCGGGCTGCGCGAGGCGCGGCGCATCCGGGCGGCGCAGGATTGAGGCGACTTTCAATCCGGCGCAGTGGGGCAGTCTCGCGAACGCCGTTGGCATCGCTCAATGCTGCTCTGACTGTCTGATTGGCTGGGCAGCCGCCGGCGCGGACGTGAACGCCACCGAACTGCGGGGCCGCACGCCGACGGGCCTCGCCGTCCAGAACGGCCATGAGGAGATCGCCGACCTGCTGCGCGAGCACGGCGGGGTGGAGTAGCGCTTCGGGCCATGCATGGAGCGCTGCGCACCGGCTTCACGTCGTCGGAGACCGCTCGATCAGGCCCGTCCCTGCCGTGGGCCGCGTGTCGGACTCACCGAGTTCTGCGGGTAGCGCCGCCGACGGCACGCGGCCGCCGGTGGAGCGACCTGTTCGGTCCGGTCCGCTGTTCGCTCCCCGGAGGTGGCATGCTGAGGCGCCGCTCCGGGCGCCGAAGCACCTCGCCGTTCCCGCACCCACCCTTACCCGTTTTCCACCCAGGACGGCAGAAGAACGGCGGTCTCACGCAAAGCCGCCAAGACGCCAAGAACGGACTACAGCTCGAGCCGACATTGGCCCCAGTGGGCCCTGGAGGGGCGTGCTTCGTCACGCCCGCTTTTCCGCTGCCCCCCGCTGCTGTCATGCTGAGGCGCCTCGGCTGCGGGCGTCGAAGCATCTCGCCGGCCGGGCACCCGGAGCCGACCCTCACCCGTGTTCCATCCAGGACGGCAGAAGAACGGCGGTCTCACGCAAAGCCGCCAAGACGCCAAGAACGGACGACCGCTCGAACCGCTGCCGGACCGAAGTGGGTTCCTGTGCGCGCCGTCCATGTGGCCCAGCCGCCTGCCCCGCCGGGCAGGCCCTCGGCTGTGTTCGTGTGCCGGCGAATGGTGAGAAACGGCCGGCCCCACGCCGAGGCGCCAGGAACGAAGACGAAGCCCAAGGCACCGGCAAACGGCGGGCGGGCTCGTTCTGCGCCGGACCCCTCTGGCCCGGTTGTCTTCGTCCGTCAGCCGCCCGGAGTCCGCTGCCATGGCCAATCAACGAATTTCATCGTTGACAAGATACGAATTCTGACGTATCATGTCCGCAGTTCCGGGGAACAGGCCCCGGGCGACAGCGACTCAAGGAGCGGGCAGATGGCCAGACGGCCGACCGACGGACCGACGGAAGCGGAACTGGAAGTGCTCAGCGTGCTCTGGGAACGCGGGCCGAGCACGGTCAACGAAGTCAATGAAGCCGTCAACGCGCTCCGCCCCACGGGCAAGACCACCACCCTGAAGATCATGCAGATCATGCTCGAAAAGGGCATGCTGGCCCGCGACGAGTCCGTGCGGCCGCAGGTCTACCGGCCGCGCCAGCCGAAGGAACAGACGCAGGCGCGGCTCGTCCGGCGCCTCATGAAGCGCGCCTTCGACGGCTCGGCCGCGCAGCTCATCCTGCGCGTCCTCTCGGAACACCGCGCATCGGAGCAGGAGCTGGCCGAGATCCGGCGGTTGCTCGATGAAATGGAGGATGAGGGGCGATGAACATCCTCGGGGAGGTCTTGAGGGGTCCTCAGGCGGCGCGGCTGGGGTGGACGCTGCTGCACCTGGTCTGGCAGGGCGCGCTGGTCTGGGCGGCGGCCGCCGCGGTCCTGGCGCTGCTGCGCAAGCGGGGACCGGCCGGTCGCTACCTGGTGGCGACGGCCGGCCTGCTGATCCTGGCAGCCGCCCCGGTCGTGACGTTCCTTGCGGTCGGGGCGACTTCGCCCGTGGACCCGCCGGCACCGGCACCGGCGGAGCCAATGGCATGGGCTCCCGACATTGAGACCATGGCCGAGCCCGCGCCCGCGTTAGCGCCTGCCGTCCCGCCGTTGAGCCCGGCGCCTGTCGAAGTGATCGCGGCGCCCGAGCCGCCGCCCGTCTCGCTCCGGCAGCGGATCGAGGCCGCCCTCCGGCCGTGGCTGCCGCACATCGTGGGCGGATGGCTCGTGGGCGTGCTGCTGCTGACGGCCTGGCGGGCGGGCGGATGGGTGCAGGTGCGGCGGCTGAAGCGGCGGTGCACGTCCGACGTCCCCGCCGGCTTGCGCGCGACGCTGTCGGCGCTGGCGGCGCGGCTGCGGGTGTCGCGCCCGGTGCGGCTCGTGCAGTCCGGCATCGCGACGGTGCCGACGGTGATCGGCTGGCTGCGACCGGTGATCCTGCTGCCCACGGCGGCGCTGACGGGCCTGACGCCCGAGCAACTGGAGGCCGTGCTCGCGCATGAACTTGCGCACATCCGGCGTCACGACGGCCTGGTCAACGTGCTGCAGGCCGTCATCGAGATGCTGCTCTTCTACCATCCGGCGGTGTGGTGGCTGTCGAGGCGGATGCGGATCGAGCGCGAGCAGTGCTGCGACGACGTGGCGGTGGCGGCCTGCGGCGGCGGGGTGCTCTACGGCCGCGCTCTGGCCGCGATGGAGGCCCTGCGGGCAGCCCCCTCGCCGGGCCTGAGCGCCCGCGGCGGCGACCTCCTCGCCCGCGTCCGCCGCATCCTGGGCAAGCCGGACGCCCGTGAACGGGCCTCCTCCAGCCGCTGGCTGGCAGGCATTCTCACGGTGGCCGTACTGCTTGCCATTGCGGCCGTTCCGCTGGTGAGCGGCGGCACGGCTCCGGCCGAAGGCGGGGCGGTAGCCGAAGAGGGAATCGCAGCGGCCGGCGGTACGGAAGAGGAAGTCTTGCCGCATTTCACCGCCACGCTGCCGAACGGCGTCACGGTGGAGCTGATCGGCGTCTCTTACCACCCGTCCGCCGGAAAGCCCTGGTGGCGGCCGGACGGTTCTCCGTTGCCGGTGGCAGGCTACGACGGGCTTCCGTCGGGCGTAGACACTCGAGGCATGTGGCGCGAGTTCGTCGTCCGCCTTTCCGGCGCTCCGACAGATGACATATGGCTCAATTGGGCGATTGATGGAGCGCGTGCCCATGCCGGCGGCGGCAATGTGGAAGTGGACGGCAAGCTCAGGTCGGATGTGCGCGGGTTGGCGGCCTCGATCATGGACGGAGAGGAAGCCTGCACCGTGACCCTCGGCGTTGCCTCGGGCACATGGCATACCATCGGCACATCCGGACCCGGAGGCGTTCCGGCTTTGGATCGGAGTCACGTGAGTTTCACAAACGCCTGCCTTGATGGGAAGGACGTTCGCATCACCGCCAGCGACGAGGCAGGATACTGCGATAGGCGCGTGGTTGGGATTGACTCATCCGGTCGGGTTCGCTTGCCCACTGCCGCGTCCACGGAAGTGAGCGACGCCGGAGGTCCGTGGGAGACAACGGCGAGGTTCCGCGCAGTTGATGCCGCTCAGGTCAAGGAGTTCCGTCTGGAGGTACGGCCGCGTGACCGCGTGGAGTTCCGGAACGTCTCGCTCCAACCGGGGCAGAAGACGGACGTGAATGTGGTGATGGCGCCGCAAGCGGAGCAGGCCCCCGCGGCGCAGGTGTCCCCCGACGAGGCGGCGGCGGAGGCGGTGCGGGAGGCCACAAGAGGCCCGGCTGCGACAGCTCTGGCACAGCCTGCGGCGCAAGGTCCGATCGTGCTGGTGGAGATGGCGCTTAGTCAGTTCACAACCGAAGGCCAGAAGACGCTGTCGAGGCCCGCTGCGGTGGTTCGGGACCGCGAGATGGCGCGGATCGAGCTTAGCACCGAACAGATGTATGTGTTTGGTGACGGGACACCGGATGCCGCCGAGCCGAGCGTGGGGACATGGACGGAAGGGTTGAAGTTCGAGGTCACACCGCGCATCCAGACGGCTGCACCCGGCAAGATCGCCCTTCATCTGAAGGCCGAGCTTCGTGACAAGGAGGGCGTCGTTCGCGGTGGCGGCCTGGATCTGATGGATGTTCCGATGGTTCGCACGCGCGAATGGCAGTTCGAGCTGCTGCTGGATCAGGGCGTTGCGAAGACTGTGCAGATCGCCGCGGCCGACGACAAGGCGCTCCTGTTCCAGGTGACCGTGCAGGCACGGGTAATGTCCCCGCGGGACATCAAGGGTACGCGCTATGAGTCCTGGGACGTGCACTAAGGGGCGAAGGGCGCCGCAGGAAGGGTCGCCGGCGACCCGACGGAAGACAGGGCTGTCCGCGAGCAGCTGAAGCAGCAGGTCAGCCTGCGTTTTGACAGGACGCCGTTGGCGCAAGTAGTCGTATTCGTGCAAGAAACGACCGGCGTCAACTTCAGCCTGCGACGTAAAGATCTGCCGAGGGACGGCGCGCCGGTGACGCTGGCCGTGGACACCACGCTGGAGAACGGCCTCAACCGGATCGCCGACCTGACCGGCATGGCGTGGAAGGTGGACGGCGGGCTGGTGAAGATCGGCAGCCCCGCCGCGCTGGCTACGCATGAGATGCGCGGGTACAACGTCGCCGACTTGCTGGTGAGCGCCGAAGGCAGAACCCAGGGGCGAACGGCCGAGCCGGATATCGGCGCACTTGCCACGCGGGCCGAGAACCTTGTTCTGCTGATCAAGCAGGCGTGCGGCGAGGGCACCTGGGAGGCCCCGGGCCGAGGACCCATGGTTGTGCCTGTCCGTGAGGGCCCGGCGAGTGGCCGGGCAGGGGCGACTAGGCCCTATTCAAGCGCAGTCGGGGCGCGTCGGATGCAATGAAAAACTCGAAATGCCCGTCTCTATTGGATAGAATGCGTCTCTCCCAAAAAGACAACTCTATCCAGATGGGGCATTTCGAGTGAAAGACAAGGATAGCAGAATCCTGCGCAATCGCAGGCGGAACCTGGCCAAGCGGCTCGAGCGCACCCAGTACGAAGATCCACCCCCGCACGGGCGCCGTTCTCTATCCGCCCGCTTCGCCCTCCGCCGAATCCGCACCGGCAGAGTGAGCCGGGGACGGCCGAAGCCTTCGATGACAGGTGCGAGGCTCACGTGGAGGTGGCGTAGCGCTGGCCGGGGAGCTGGCGGATGAGGCCCCGGATGGCCAGGGTCATGAGGGTGCTGGAGACGATGGACGGGGGGAGGTCGGCGGCGACAACCAGCTCGTCGATGTGCTGCGGACTGGGGCCGACGAGATCCAGGATGGCCCGCTCGCGCTCGTTGAGGGCCAGCACGCGAGGGTCGACCAGAGGGCGCTCCTCTGAGGATTCGTCGGGCGCCAGCGCGATGGGCTCGCTCAGGGGGCCGAGCGCTTCGACGACGTCGTGGGCGCTGCGCACGAGGACCGCCCCGTCGCGGATGAGCGCGTGGCAGCCGCGGCTGGCCGGGCTGTCGACGTTGCCGGGCACGGCGCAGACCGTCCGGCCCTGCTCGCCGGCCAAGCGGGCGGTGATGAGGCCGCCGCTGCGGTCCGCGGCCTCCACCACGACGGTGGCCAGCGAGAGGCCGCTGATGATGCGGTTGCGCTGCGGGAAATGGCCGGGATGCGGGCGGGCCTCCATCGGGAGTTCGCTCACGAGCGCGCCCGCCTCGGCGACGGCCAGGGCCAGTTCCGCGTCGGGCGACAAGAGCGCGGTCTGAATGCCGCAGCCGAGCACGGCCACCGTGCGCCCCCTGGCCAGCAGAGCGCCCCGGTGCGCGGCCGTGTCGATGCCGGCCGCCATGCCGCTGACGATTGTGAAGCCCATGCCGGCCAGGTCGGCGGCCAGCCGCCCCGCCTGCTGCCGGCCGTAGGGCGTGCACCGGCGCGTGCCGACAACGGCCACCGCGAGCTGATCGCGGCGCGCGTAATCGCCGCGCACGCGCAGCAGGGCGGGCGCGTCGCGTTCCAGCGAGCGCAGCAGCGGCGGATAGCGCTCGGATGTGAAGGGCACAAGCTCCGTGCGGCAGTCGGTGGCCAGCTCCCATTCGCGTTCGACGTCGTCATCCGACGGCGGGCGGCCGAGGCCGCCCAGCGCCGGGGCGGAGAGCCCCGGGACGGCCTTCAGGGCGCTGCGAGGGGCTTCGGCCGCCGCCCGGGCGGAGCCGAAATGCGCCACGAGCGCGAAGATCGTGCCGTGGCTGACGCCCCTGCACATCGACAGCTTCAGCACGGCGCGTGCCTCGTCCCTGTCTCCCCCACGTGTCATGTCTTCACAATCATGCAATGATCACCGAGGAACTGAAACACGGCCTCCGGCTTGTCGGTGTACCGTACCCCGTTCCTCAGACAGTGAAACGCCGAGCTACTCAGAACGAGGCTCTCTGAGGAATGGGGGGCGTCGCCGGCCCAGCCGGCCATCCCTCCACACAGCCGGCCGGCAAGCCCAGGCGGGTAACTCCTCAGCAGTGCCCGCTCCCGCTTCGCCGACCACAGGGATTATGGCGGCATTCGGTGCGGCCGTCAACCGGTCTTCCTCTCCGTCCCGGCTCTCGCAGCACCCTCCTTCATACTCCGGCGGCGTCCGACAGCCGGCGCCGAGAGTTCCCGTTCGGCGCGGCGCCGCAGGAGGATCCACGCCGCCAGCGCCGCCACGCAGACGGCCGTGACCGTCAGGATCGTCGCGTGGCCCAGGCTGGCCCACTTCGCCTGCTCGGGCGGCAGCTTCGTGCGCTTCTTCGGCGGCGCGTTGCGGAGCCGCGCCA